>CAKVBV010000038.1 GCA_934725535.1 uncultured Bacteroidales bacterium
AGCCGCGTGCGTCGCGGAAGACCTTCGGTTCGATGACCAATAGTCCGTTGATGGGGGTTGTTTTTACGTCCATAATGGCTTTTTCTTTATTGCGGCACAAAGGTACGCTTTTTGGGGCAGATATGCAATAGGAGACCAACTATTACACAAAGAAAAACAGTTCACTATGGCATTATCGATGGGCTTTTGAACGGACGACTGCGTCGTATTATCACAATTACATATTGACAAAACAAGCAAAAACTTACATTGTTGTAAGCGAATCCTTGCGCGTTTCCGAGAAAAGCACTACTTTTGCAGCCGGTTTCAATCACACAACCAATGAAGAATAAACGAGAAGAAATACTGCAGGCTGCGGAGGAGGAGTTTGCCCGCAACGGCTACGAGGGGGCAAACATCTCGCGTATCGCCAAGCGGGTGGGCGTAACCCATGTGCTGCTCTACTACCATTTTCAGAACAAGGAGAACCTCTTCCGCGAGGTGCTGCAACGCAAGATAGATGAATTTATCCTGTCCGTCCTCCCTCCCGAAGGCACAGAG
Organism: uncultured Bacteroidales bacterium; assembly: GCA_934725535.1. Lineage (GTDB taxonomy): Bacteria > Bacteroidota > Bacteroidia > Bacteroidales > Paludibacteraceae > Colicola. The sequence goes on from CAKVBV010000038.1 coordinate 541, forward strand.
AACCTCCACTTTATGGAGAATATCGACAATCTTATACGGCAGAACTTCTACCTGATGACAAAGAACGCTATGCTGGCAAGGCTCTTGGTAAACGAGACCGGGCAGATACCGGACACGCTTTACGACATTGCGCACAAGCAATACGGCGAACACATAGAGTGTCTTCAGCGTACTTTGGACCGTGAGGCGGAAGCAGGCAACATTGTCCCCACCAATGCCGAGCGGCTGATGCTGACGATATGTTCGCTCAATATCATGGCGGTACTCGTGATGCCTGCCATCGGAAACCTGCTTCCCGAGCGGGAGCAAGACCACAAACAGACACAACAACGCCGCTTGGAGGAGAATATCAACTATATACATACCCTACTGAAATGACCATTTACAGACAATCCCTACTTTGTTTGCTTCTCCTCTGCCTTGCGGGGTGCGACAAGTTGCCGCTCAAGAAGAAACCGCAGTATGAGGTACGCCCCATCAAGGTGAAGGTGCAGACGATGGACAGGCAGACGCGCATAAACACGCACACGTATGTGGGCAGGATAGAAGAGGCATCGAGTGTGCCATTGAGCGTACAGACCGCCGGACAGGTAACGGCGGTCTATGTCAAGAAAGGCGACCACGTACAGCAAGGGCAGGAGTTGCTGCGCTTGGACGACACGCAGGCGCGGAACACCATGCAGGCAGCCAATGCCACCTATCAACAGGCAGCGGACGGCTACAGACGTGCCAGGCAGGTCTATGCCAAAGGTGTCATCACCGAAATGAAAATGGTAGAAGTGAGCAGCCAACTGGAGCAGGCAAGGTCAGTACTTGCCATGTCGCGCAAGTCGCTCAACGACTGTGTGTTGCGTGCGCCCGTCAATGGCGTAATCGGGGAATGTAACGTTAGGACAGGACAGACTGTCTCACCTGCCTTACCCGTCATTACCCTTTTGGATATGGAGGGCTACAACGTTACGTTTGACGTGGCGGAAGGCGACATCACATCCATTCAGGTGGGCGACAGCGGCAGCGTGGTGGTGGAGGCTATCGGCAAGACCGAAGTGCCTGTCTGTGTGACGGAGAAGAACCTGCTTGCCAACACGATAGCGCACACCTATACCGTTACAGCGTTTGTCTCCAACCCGTCGGACGAGTACAAGCAACAACTGCTGCCGGGTATGGTGAGCAAGGTTCGGCTCCGCTCGCAGAGCGTGTCGGGCTATTTCGTACCTGCCGCCTGTGTGCAGACGCTCACAAGCGGGGCATCGGTTTGGGTGGTAGAGAACGGTATCGCCACACGGCGTAAAGTGGAGATAGGTCAGTATGCCTCGGGCGGCATCGTCATCACCCGCGGTCTCCACAAAGGCGACCAAGTAGTCGTAGAAGGTTTCCAAAAACTATACAACGGAGCACGTACCTCCCCCGTCCCCTCCTTCAAAGGAGGGGAGTCAAAGTAGGGCATTAAGGTCTTTAACGACCTTAACGACTTTAAGGACTTTAACCAATAAAAATTCACTTCAATCCCCCTCCTCTGAAGGAGGGGCAGGGGGAAGTCTTAACAATAATGAAAAAACGCAATCACATAGAGGGGGCGATGCGCAACCACAACCTGGTGTTTCTGGTTGTGCTGGTGCTGACGGCGGTAGGTATATGGTCGCTGCCGAAGATGAACAAGGACGAGTTCCCGCAGTTCACCATCCGCCAGGGCGTGGTGGCTGCCGTCTATCCGGGTGCCACGGCGCAGGAGGTGGAGGAGCAGGTTACCGTCCCATTGGAGGATTTCCTCAATAGTTATGTGGAGGTGGACAAAGCCACCACCTACTCCACCACTGAGGACGGTATCGTCTATGTCTATGTGTCGATACGCAACTCCGTGAAGTCGAGTGCGGACGCATGGACGAGTATCCGTGCGGGTCTCGACCTGTTCAAGAAGACGAGCCTGCCTGCGGGCGTCTTGCAGATAGTGGTGGTGGACGATTTCGGCAGCACGTCGTCGATGCTGCTTGCCGTGGAGAGCGACGAGCGCAGCCCGCGCGAACTGGAGTCGTACGCCCGGCAACTCTGCACCCAACTGCGGACTATCCCCGAGATGGGCAAACTGAAGATACTCGGGGCGCAGCACGAGGAGATAGCCGTTACCATAGACGCGGCACGCCTCTCGGCGTACGGTATCGACCAGAAAGCCCTGCAGATGTCGCTTATGCTGCAAGGCTTCCGCACGCTGGGCGGCAGCCTGCAAGGCAGTACGGGGCTGCAGGTGGCTATCCCCTACACGAGCGAGCGCGAGATAGCCGAACAGATAGTATGGTTCGACCCCGCTACGGGGGCGACTGTCCGCCTCAAGGACATCGCCACCATAGAACGCCGTTACCCCGAACCCGACAAGTTCGTGGAGTACTACACGGGCGACGCCGATGCCGCCATCTCGCCCGACCGCTCGTGCCTTATCCTGAATATGGAGATGGTGCCGGGCAACAACATCGTGGCATTCGGCAACAAGGTGGAGAAGGAACTGGACAAAGCCCGTGTGCAACTGCCGCCCGACGTGCATTTCCACCGCATCACCGACCAGCCGAAGGTGGTGGACGACTCCGTCAAATCGTTTATGCGCGACATCGTGCTGTCCATCATCGTGGTGATAGCCGTTATGCTGGTGCTTTTCCCGCTCCGCACGGCGCTGGTAGCCTGCACGGGCGTGCCGGTATGTACCGCCATCGCCGTGGGACTGATGTACATGACGGGCATCGAACTCAATACCGTAACCCTTGCCGCCCTCATCGTGGTATTGGGTATGATTGTGGACGACTCCGTGATAGTCATCGACGGCTATACCGACCTGCTCGACCGCGGACACAGCCGCTGGTATTCGGCGGCGGTCAGCACCGAGCAACTCTTTGTGCCGATGGCACTTGCCACCTGCTCCATATCCGGTATGTTCTTCCCCATGACCAAGATCATCACGGGTCCGCTGGGCGACTTTGTGCAACTCTTCCCGTGGGCAATCCTCTTTGCCCTGACCGCCAGTATCTTCTATGCCACGTGGGTAACGCCCTATATGGCTACACGCTATATCCGCCGCCGCAAACCCGAAGAGATGGGCTGGTTCGAGCGCAGGCAGAACCGCTTCTTTGCCGCCCTGCAAAACGGCTATCAGAAACTGCTGACTGCCTGCTTCCGCCGTCCGTGGGTGGTATATACCGTGCTTGTTCTGTGTCTTGCCGCGGGCGGTTACCTGATGGTGGCGCAACTCAACCTGCAACTGCTGCCCAAGGCGGAGCGCGAGTGCTTTGCCGTGGAGATACACCTGCGCGAAGGGTCGTCGGTGGAGGAGACGGCACAGGTGGCGGACTCGCTGGCGCGTATGATGCGCGTGGACAAGCGTATCACCTCTATCACCTCGTTTGTGGGGCAGGCAAGTCCGCGGTTCCACGCCACCTACACGCCGCAGATGGCGAAGCCGAGTTATGCGCAGTTTATCGTCAATACCACGTCCACCAAGGCGACGGCAGCCCTGCTGGAGGAATATACGCCGCGCTACGAGAACTATTTCCCCAATGCCTACGTGCGGTTCAAACAGTTGGACTACCAGGCGGCGAAGAACCCGCTCGAGGTGCGCTTCAAGGGCGACGACCTCGATGCCATCGTGCCATACAGCGACAGCCTGCGCCGCTATATGTCCGAGCAACCGGAACTGACGTGGGTGCACTCGGACTATGACCAATTTGCCGAGCAGACCCGTATCACCCTGCGCGAAGACGAGGCGACGCGGTTGGGCATCACCGAGACCACGCTCTCGCTCTACCTGAGCAGTCTGACCAACGGCACGAAGATGACTACCGTCTGGGAGGGCGACTACGGCGTACCCGTGCTGCTCTATACGGCGGGGGCGGACAAGATGACGATTGACGAACTGCAAGACCTGATGGTACCTACCGCCTACCCGACCGTGTGGGTGCCGCTGCGTCAGGTGGCAACGCTCACGCCCGAGTGGCACCGCGCGTCTATCGAACATCGCAACTCGGTGAGGACCATCACCGTGGGGTGCGACCTGCGGGGTACGACCAGTCAGGTAGCCGCCGAGAAGAAAGTGAAAGCGTGGATACACGGCAACCTGCAAGACCTGCCCGAGGGCGTGAGCATCTCGTATGGCGGACTGAGTGCCATCAACGGCGAGATGGTGCCGCCTATTATGTGGAGCGTGGTGGCAGCATTGCTGGTGATGTTCGTGCTGCTGCTCTACCATTTCGGCAAAATCTCACTGGCGTTTCTGACGCTGTCGAGTGCCGTGCTGTGTATCTTCGGGGCGTTTGTGGGGCTGTATGTGTTCGGACTGGACATCTCGATAACGGCGGTACTGGGTATAGTGAGCCTGATAGGCGTGATTGTGCGCAATGCGATAATGATGTACGAGTATGCGGAGGAGTTGCGCCACAAGGGCTACAGCGTGCGCGAGGCGGCTTACGAAGCGGGTATGCGGCGTATGCGTCCTATCTTCCTCACCACCGCCACCACCGCCCTCGGCGTGCTGCCGATGATTATCGCGCATACGAGCCTGTGGATGCCGATGGGCGTAGTGATATGCTTCGGCTCCCTCCTCACCCTCCCGCTGACCATCACCGTCCTGCCCGTGACGTACTGGAAGATGTACGGAAAATAGAGATTAGGGATTAGGGGTTAGGGGTTAGGGGTTAGGGGTTAGAGGGTAGAGGTTAGAGATTTTGGAATTACCCCTTAATAGTGGCTGTCTAACAATTTAGACAGCCACTATTGTGCATTTAGTGGTGGGGGACGACGCGGCTCGCGTCGTCAAAATAGTCATTTATAGCGTATTGTCCCTTAGCAGGGTGATACTATCGCCCGCCCCTAATCTCTAACCCCTAATCTCTAATCTCTAAAACCTCCCCTCCTTTGGAGGGGTCGGGGGAGGTCTGTATTGTTTCTTAGCCGGCGATACTATCGCCGTAGTATTGTCTCTTAGTAGGGCAATATCATTGCCCGTCCCCTACTCTCTACTCTCTACTCTCTACTCTCTACTCTCTACCCTCTACCCTCTACCCCCTAATCTCTACTCTCTCACAAAATTTGCACACCTGCAAATTTTGTCGTACCTTTGCCCTGTCTTTCCCGCAACCTGCGTATAATATAACCGATACATAACCGATACATAACCGATAGATATGAATACTTTCTAAATACTTTGAAGCCATGGCTAAGATACTCTTGAGCGACCCTTTGGCAGCCCTCAGTGGTCGCACCTCGTCCGACGACAAAATCGTCTTCCGCACCCGCAATGGTCGCACGCACGCCTATGTCATCAAGCATCCGAACACCGCCCCGCACTCCGAGAAGCAAAAATCCAATTCCTCTCTTTTCGGTGCCACGGCGCAGCGTGTCCGTACCGAGATGGCGGACCCTGCCCGCCGCGCCCGCTGGGAGCAGGAGTTCGCCGCCTATACCAAGCGCCACAATCCCCCTTCCGAACGCCCTTTGTCGTCCAACGATGTCCCCATCTATGATTCCCGCCGCAAACCGCCCATCACCACCCTCTACGGCTACATCTTCCACACCCTCTACACCCGCCACGAATCATAATCCCATTATGTTTTCCTATCATTTGTTATATTGTTTTTTAACCGGCAATACCATTGCCGATATATAGTATTGTCTTAGTAGGGCGATACCATCGCCCGCCTCTTCCCCTCCTTTGGAGGGGTTAGGGGAGGTCTCTTTTTAATCATGTCCACCATCACCCCCTCATCCCACATCGCCTCTATCTCGGGGCGTCTCTCCCGCACCGACCGTGTCCACACCCGCGCCAACCGCACCACGGGCAAGACCTACGGCGTCGCCCTCACCAATCCCAATCCGCAGCAGCACCCCACCGCCTCCCAGCAGCGTGCTCGCCTGTCTTTCCGTGACACATGGCACGCGGTCGATACGCTCCTTGCTGTCCCCGCTTATCACACCTATTTCACCGCCCTTTGGCAAGCCCACACCGCCGCTTGCCGCCACCATCGCCCTCTCTCCCAATCCGTCTTCGACAGCATCCCCTTCCCCGAGATAGAGGTCGCCGCCGATAATATAGGCTCTCCTACCGCTGTCTCCGTTGCGGGCTTGGCAAGCCCGCCTGTGTCTTCTCCTTTGAACACAGTGCCTTCCTCTCAGCCTCTTCACCCCCTCTTCGAAGAGGGGGCAGGGGGAGTCTTCTCTCTCCACTCCCTCCTCCGCTCCCGCCGCACCTCCTTCTCCACCGTCCGCACTATGCTCTTCCATCTCCTCTATCCCTAATCTCTAACCCCTCTCCCCTCCTATGGAGGGGTCGGGGAAGGTCAGTATTGTTTCTTAGCCGGCGATACCATCGCCGATATATAGTATTGTTTCTTAGTAGGGCGATACCATCGCCCGCCCCTCAAAAAAAACATTTGCCCGTTTCCTTAAAAATCATTATCTTTGCACCCAGATTCAGAACAATCGCCATGAGTACCAAATTCTTCAACAATACCCCGCAGCACACCTTGTTTGACAAATTCAAAGGAATTGTGGAGGGTATGCCGAATTTCAACACCTTTCTTGCCGTAGTGGGTTATTTCCGCTCGTCCGGCTATTTCAAGTTGAGAAAGGAACTGACCAGTGTACAGGAAATAAAGATACTGGTAGGTATCAACATCGACAATATCTTTCGCAAACACAATCAGGCAATGCTGTTCTTGAAGGGCGATGAAGAGGCAAAACAGATATACACCAAAGATTTTATCCAAGATGTGCGCGATGCCGCCTATTCCGCAGAGGTGGAAGAAGGTATTCTGCAACTGTGCGAGGACATTATCTCGGGCAGGGTACAAATGCGTATTCACAAATCCAAGAACCTGCACGCCAAGTTCTATCTCTGTTTGCCGAAGGATTTCGGTCCCAGCACTGACGGGTGGGTGATTATGGGGTCGTCCAATATCTCTGACTCGGGCTTAGGCATCACCCCGACGCCGCGCTACGAACTGAATGTGTCTATGAAAGACTATGACGATGTAGCCTACTGCAAAAACGAGTTTGAGACCCTTTGGAACGAAGGCGTTCCCATTACGGCAGAGGACATCGAGCGCATCCGCAAACGTACCCATCTGGAGCAACTGCCTACTCCCTACGAGATATTTATCAAGGTGCTGATTGATGCTTTCGGCAGCCAAGTGGAGGACAATTTCTCACTCTCAATGCCCGAAGGCTATATGTCGCTCAAGTATCAGAACGATGCGGCTATACAGGGCTTTCAGATGCTTAAGAACTACAATGGCTTTTTCCTTGCCGATGTGGTCGGAACCGGCAAGACGATTGTGGCTGCTATGATTGCCAAACGCTTTGTGGAAGAGAACGGACGGTACACCCATATCCTGGTTATCTATCCGCCTGCCGTCAAAGACAACTGGCAAGACACATTCGGTGATTTCGGACTGAAACGATACACCACTTTCCTTACCAACGGCAGTCTTCACAAGGTGCTGGAAGGAAAAGACAATTACATCGGGGCTGAAGATTTCGATTTGGTCATTGTGGACGAGGCACACACTTTCCGCAACGACACTTCCGGACGCTACGACGAACTGCAGCGTATCTGCAAAACCCCGCGCACGGGCGATGGAATGATACCCGGTACACAAAAGAAAGTAATGCTCCTTTCCGCCACCCCGCTCAACAACCGCCCTGAGGATTTCCGCAATCTGATACTTCTGTTCCAGAATGCCCGTCATCCGCAACTGAACGGCATCACCAACATCAATACGCTTTTCCAACCTTGGATTAAGCAGTACAACGAACTGATGAGCAAGCGCGGAAAAGAAGAAAACCGTGCTGACATCACCCGCGAAGCCGACCGCATATACGAAGAAATGCGCACGCAGGTGTTGCAACAGATATTGGTGCGCCGTACCCGCAAAAACCTTTGGAATAATGGGGAGTACAAAGCCGATCTGCTCAGTCAGGGCATCCGTTTCCCTCATGTAGAACAGCCTATTGAACAGGAGTACCACTTGGACTCGGAGTTAAGCGACCTCTTCTATCGGACCATCACCATTCTGACCGACACCCCTGACAATGACAACCCGACCGGTACCGGGCTGAACTATGCCCGCTATCGTGCCATCGAATATATCACCGGTGATAAGGCTGCCAATTACCGCAATGCCACACAGTTTGCGCAGACCTTCTCGGGGATATTCCGTACCCACATGGTGAAGCGGTTGGAAAGCAGTTTCTATGCTTTCCGCAAGTCGCTTGGCACATTCCTGCGTATTACCAACGATATGATACGGATGTGGGAAAACAACAATATCATTATTGCCCCCGAGATAGATGTCAAAGGGATGATGGCGAACGATATGGAATGGGACGACATCGTCGAAAAAGCCCTCGAACACGGCTACACCAAAGAGGAAATACTCTTCACGCAAGCCGATTTCCGCCCCGAATATATCGAGCGTCTGAGGGAAGATGCCGACAAACTAGGCAACCTCTCCGAACAATGGGAAAAGATAGACAAAGACCCGAAATTTGATGCCTTCCGCCGCCTTTTGGAAACCGAAATGTTTCATGCCGCTCATATCAATAGCGAAGGCAAACAAGTGGAATTCAACAAAGAGGGAAAGTTGGTTGTTTTTTCCGAAAGCGTGGATACCATCACCTATTTGCGGGACAAATTGGTCAACGAACTCGGACGCAAAGACGTGCTGATGGTCAGTGCCGCCAACCGCAAGAGCGTACTCAGGGACATCAAAGCCAATTTCGATGCCAACTATTCAGGTGAAAAGGAAAACCGCTACAATATCATCATTGCCTCCGATGTGCTGGCGGAGGGAGTCAACCTGCATCGCTCCAATGTAATTGTCAATTACGATTCTCCATGGAATGCCACACGCCTTATGCAGCGTATCGGACGTGTCAACCGTATTGGCTCCACCTCTGAACATATCTACAACTATATGTTCTATCCCTCCAAAGACGGCGACCAACAGATAAAACTCTATACGAATGCACTTATCAAGTTGCAAAGTTTCCATTCCGCACTTGGGGAAGACGCCCAAGTGTATTCCCACGAAGAGATGCTACGCGACTTTCAACTCTTTGATGACAGCGTGCGTGACAATGTGGACAAGCAACTCGAACTGTTGCGAGAGGTTCGCGAACTCTATGCACACGACCGGAAATTGTACGAACATATCAAAGCCTTGCCGTACAAAAGCCGCACGGTACGTTCTGCCGCTTTCCGTCCAAAGACGCTTGCCCCGCAATCGTCCGTCGTGTATATTACCACCGGCAAACGCCAACAGTTTTACACCATTACCGGCGGTGAAAAACCGAAAGCCATACCTTTCATCGAGGCTGCCGAACTGCTCCGTGCCGCCAAAGACGAGCCTGTCGGCAATATGGAACCGGTAAAGAATATCCACTATACCCACGTGAGCAAGGCTTATCAGACATATACCACTGAACTGCAGACTGCCGAGACCACCGATACCTCGATGGAAGAACGCAAGCGGGATGCCAATGCTACCAAAGCACTTGCCTTCCTGAGAGATATGAAACGCATATTTGCTTCCGACGATTTATACCAATCAGTTATTACCTTGGAGCAGTATGTGGACGAAGGTATGTTCTCGCGTCTGACTCTTTCGCTTAATCGTATGAGCCGCGATGTAACCAAACGGCGAAAAACAATGTCCGTAAGCGAAATGAAACCTATGCTGTCTGACCTGCTGACCCAATTATACGACCGGTATCATATCAATGCCAAACGCCAGGCACAGGATACCGACCGGCAATCCTCCGAAATAATCACCTCCGAAACATTTGAATAACTATGTACACCGACCAACAACTCCGGACATTGTTCCAGCAATCGTTCAACCTCAATGATTATACCGATTTTGTACGTGACGTACTGAAACCCACTCAGTGGCGCATATCGCCGGAGAACTTACAGATGTCTTCCAATGAAGGAGAGGGATATTTCCTCGGAACTAAAACCACTTCCGACCACTACGAAATAGGGTTCTATTATTTCCGCCTGCATTCTTCGGTGGCAAAACGCCGTGTAGGCTTGCGGCAGTTGGTGAAAAACTGGTTGCGTCTAACGGATGCTGCATTGGTAGTCTTTGATGACGGGAACAACTGGCGGCTGTCTTTGATTTGTGACCTCAAAGACGAGGCTACCGCCCCGAAACGCTTTACTTTTGTCTTTGGCGATGCCGCCTGTGGCTATCATACGCCTGTTAGCCGCTTTCTCACCTTGCAGCAGAGCAATATAACATTCAAGACACTCCGTGATGCCTTTTCCGTCGAAGCCCTCACCAAAGAATTCTACCAGCAACTCTTTGCGTGGTATCAGTGGGCGGTCAGCCCCGAAGCAGGCGTTACTTTCCCCAATAATACCAAGATAGAAGAGGACGACCGCGAAAAAATAGACATCAAAATCATACGTCTCATCACGCGACTGATGTTTGTGTGGTTCATCCGCCAGAAAGACTTGGTACCCAAGCGGCTGTTTGACCCCGACTGGCTCCGAACCGTCCTGCGTGATTTCGACCCGCAATCCGCCCGGCAAGGCAACTACTACAATGCCATTCTGCAAAACCTGTTCTTTGCTACGCTCAACCGTGCCATACAGGAAGAGGACGGCACGCAAAGACGCTTCGCCAAGGCTTCCGGCGCACGCGACATCAAGACACTCTACCGCTATGCGGAGATGTTCCGTATCTCGGAGGACGAGGTAATCCGGTTGTTCTCGGAAATACCTTTCCTGAATGGCGGGCTCTTTGAGTGCTTGGACAAGAATAAGACACAAGACGGGGTAGAGGTGGAGTATTACAACGACGGTTTCAGCCGAAACGCCGAGCAATTCAAGGACGGGCACTACAAGTATCGTGCTTTCGTCCCGAACAATCTGTTCTTCGACCCCGAACAGGGGTTGTTCGCTTTGCTCAACCGCTATAATTTCACTATCGAGGAAAATACTCCCAGCGAGCAGCAAGTGGCACTCGACCCTGAGTTGCTCGGCAAAGTGTTTGAGAACCTGCTGGGTGCCTACAACCCCGAGACACAAGAGACTGCCCGCAACCAAAGCGGTTCGTTCTATACCCCGCGCGAGATAGTCAACTATATGGTGGACGAGAGCCTGCTCGCCTACCTCGGCAATACCGATATGGCGCGCGACCTGCTTTCCGACAATTTCGCCAAAGACCCTGCCCGTGAAACGGAATACCAAACCATTGCTAACCGACTAAAGACCATACGTATCCTTGACCCCGCCTGCGGTTCGGGGGCGTTCCCCATGGGCTTGCTCAACCGTCTGGTGAATCTGCTGCAAAAGATACAACCCGAGACCGATGTTTATACCCTCAAACTGCAAATCATAGAAAATTGCCTCTATGGCTCTGACATTCAGCCTATCGCTGCACAGATAACCAAACTGCGTTTCTTTATCTCGCTCATCTGCGATTGCGAGAAAGACAGTGCCAAACCGAATTTCGGTATTCCCACCTTGCCGAACCTTGAGACCAAGTTTGTAACCGCCAATTCGCTTATGGCAAAACATAAACGCGCACTGCAAACCAATCTGTTCGAGGACCCGCGTATCGAAGAGACCAAGCAGGCACTGCATGAGGTACGCCATCAGCATTTCCTTGCCAAATCGGCATGGCAAAAACGCAGACTGCGCGACAAAGACGAGCAACTGCGCCGGCAATTAGCACAACTATTGGAAGATAACCGTGATTTTGCACCCGATGATGCCAAGCAGTTAGCCCAATGGAACCCGTATGACCAGAATGCCGTTTCGCCGTTCTTTGACCCCGAATGGATGTTCGGTCTCTCAGGGGACGCGGGAGACTGCGGTTGCTTCGACATCGTCATTGGCAACCCGCCGTATATCCAACTGCAGGATAACCAAGGCGCGTTGGGCAAGATGTACAAAGACTGTGGTTTCCAAACTTTTGCTTCTACGGGCGACATCTACTGCTTGTTCTACGAGCGGGGGCAACAACTGCTACGCACCGGCGGACACCTCTGCTATATCACATCCAACAAATGGATGCGTGCAGGCTATGGCGACAAAACACGCGCTTTCTTTGCTACCCATACCAACCCGAAACTGCTTATCGACTTTGCCGGGGTCAAGATATTTGAGTCCGCCACGGTGGATACCAACATTCTGCTCTTTGCCAAAGAACCGAACCAACATCATACCATTTGTGCCGTTACCAACAAGCAGAATAAAGATAGCGTACATAATTTGAGCGTTTTTGTGCAGCAACAGCACACCGTCTGCGACTTCGCCGGTTCCGACAGTTGGGTCATCCTCTCGCCCATCGAACAGAGCATCAAACGCAAAATCGAAGCCGTCGGTACACCGCTCAAAGATTGGGACATACAAATCAACTACGGTATTAAAACGGGATATAACGATGCTTTCATCATTTCCACCGACAAGCGCGACGAGATATTGTCCCATACAGCAGACTATGTGGAGGGGCAAGCCGAAGACGCTTATTCCCCCGCCGGCGAATATGCCCGCACTGCTGCCCTAATACGACCCATTCTCCGCGGCAGAGACATCAAACGCTACGGCTACAACTGGGCTGGACTATGGATTATCTATTTGCCATGGCATTTCCCATTGCAGTTTGACAATACCATTCAAGGTGCTTCTGAAAAAGCAGAGAAAGCATTTCGAGAGCAATATCCTGCAGTGTATAGCCATATGTTGCAATATAAAACGCAATTATCCAACCGTAACAAAGCAGAGACAGGCATACGATATGAATGGTATGCTTTACAACGTTGGGGCGCAAACTATTGGGACGATTTTAACCAGCCAAAAGTAATGTGGAAAATTATTGGTTGTAATATCAATTTTTCCTTTGACGATAACAAGATGATGTGTAATAATGCTGTTGATATTATGACAGGACATAGAGAGCAGTTATTGCAATATGTTGGGTTAATGAATAGCAAACTTTTTGATTGGTATCTCAAACTTACTACGGAAGCGGAAGTTCAAGGCGGTGGCATTCAATTATATGTAACTACATTGGAGAAAACATTGCTCAAATTGGATTTTCATAACGATTTATCCATTATAGTAGAACATCGCATTAGCGGAAACATCGGTGATACAGAATTAGATAGATGCGTATTTGACTCTTATCAATTAACTCAAGAGGAGCAAAAGTTTATCTTATCTTGCAAGCAAGTCAATAGAGTAAATAGCAATAATCAAAACAAATAGAGAGTCATCAAATGCTCTCTATTTGTTTTTGCTCACCTTTTTCCAAGCCATAAATATCATATACGATTTTGTTAAGGGTAGCATCATCTTGCTTTGCTATAGCGGAATGTATCTCTTCAAGATACATTGTAGTACGTGGTATTGGAAATTTAACAAGAGATTGAATGTTCAGCATTATATCGCCGGCTCCTGTTGTATCACTATTTTTGTAAATGAAATACTTTCCTACATTACTACATAAAAATGCCAAAATATACTCATTATGCACACCAGCAGAAATAAAACAGGCAGGAGCCGTCAAATACATGCCAGCCTCTACAATAGCAAATGCTAAATTTCGCCCCACTGCCTTCCAACAAATTTTTGGCTGGTTAAAATCGTCCAGAAAAGAACAGAGAAATATTTATAGGTACAGGCTATTTTTATCCAACAAGAATTGGCGCAATCCCATAGTGGTAATGCCGTATTCGTCGCGGCGCAAGAGTATATCCTCTTTTACGACAATGATTTTCTTGAACGAATCCGCTATCTGCCGCAGAGGACGCTGTTCCTGCTCCACCTTCTCCTGCGTCGGCAATGCATACGCCGATTGAATATAGAAACGCTCGCTACCTTGATTGACCACAAAGTCCACCTCTATCTTTTTATGTTCCAATTTGCCTTCCTTGTTCCGCTCGAATATCTCCACAATGCCCACATCCACACTATAATCACGCAACAGGAGTTCGTTGTATATGGCATTTTCCATTAAGTGCGTTTCTTCTATCTGCCGAAAATTGAGCCTTGCATTACGCAAACCCAAGTCTGAGAAATAGTACTTATAAGGGGTGGATATGTACTTCTTGCCCTTGATATCATAGCGCAATGCCTTCTCCAATAGGAAAGCATCGCAGAAGTAGTCCAAATACTGCTTAATCGTATTGGGCGACAGTTGGGCTTTGCCGGTGCTACGGAAAGTGTCAGACAGTTTGTTCGGATTGGTGAGCGAACCGACCGACGAAGAAACAATATCCAGCAGATGCTCCATTTCCATATCATTCTTTATTCCGTACCGCTCTTTTATGTCTTTGAGATAAGTCTCCCTGAACAGACGTTTAAGATAGTTGGCTTTCTCTTTTTCGGTAGGAGCCAGTACTGCCAAAGGCAAGCCACCATAGGTAAGATAGAGTTGCCATACTTGCTGCCATTGCATATCGGGCATTGCCTCGCTAATCTCGCTGACAGACAGCGGATAGACATGTATCTCATCGCCCCTTCCCCTAAACTCTGTAATAATATCCGTGCTGAGGAATCGGGAGTTGGAACCTGTAACATAGACATCGGCATTACGGATATGAAGCAGGGAGTTTAGCACATCCTCAAACTCGTTCATCAACTGTACCTCGTCTATCAGCACATAGTACATATCCGTGTCTTTTATGGCAGTGCGGATATATTCGAGACATTTATCCGGGTCGCGCAAGGCGATGTTCATACGGTCATCCAAGGCGATGCGAATAATATGGTCATCCGCTACACCGCTTTCCGCCAAGTGCCGGACAAACAGGTCGAATAACAGGAACGATTTCCCTGAGCGGCGGATACCCGTAATCACCTTAATCAAGTGATTCTGTTTGTGTCGGATGAGTTTATCCAAATAATATGTACGTTTGAATAACATATTCTATTGCAGATTTTGGTAACTTGTTACCTGTTTATGAAATAGACACTGCAAAGATACTGCTTTTTAGAGAGATACGCAAATCCTATTACTTTTTTCTATGATTTCTCGACATAAGCGATTTCCTCATCGGTTAAACCATATAGATGATAGACTTGTTGATTCAACTTTGTTTCCAATTCTTTAGTATCTTTTCCTGCTTGAGATAGAGATATGATTTGTTCAGTCGTGTGGGCTATAGCATTGTCTTGTGTACAGGATTTCGGAATGCGAAAATTATTAACGTACTGCGCTAACATACGGAATTGTCGGCTCTGCAATTGAGATACATATAATTTAACAAAGAACCTTCCGAAAGTAGAATTAAGTATTCCTAAGATATTCCGCACATCAATCGTTTTGCTGCACATAATATAGCCTGTATTTAGTACCACAGATTTATTTTCATCATAAGAAAAGCAAGGGAAAGGATAGCCTTCTTCTATATTGTCCGTCATTATCTCAATATATACAATTTTTGGTTGGTTAAAATCGTCCGGAAAAGAACAGAGAAATTGCGACTTTCTTGCCGTTATCGGCAAAAAGCAGTATCTTTGCAGCGTATTTGATACAAAACGTGCCGATATTTATGGAATACATCTCTGTCAGTCAATTCGCCGAAAAGCATGGCATCAGCGAGCGCACAGTCCGCAATTACTGCGCTATGGGCAAAATAGAGGGGGCTTTTCTCACAGGCAAAACATGGAACATCCCTGTTGATACTCCTCTTCCCGCAAGAGGCAAAACAAAAATTTCTCCTTTGTTAGCCCGCTTGCGGGAGGAGAAAGAAAATAAATTCAAGGGGGGAATATATCACCGCACACAGATAGATCTGACGTATAGTTCCAATCATATTGAAGGAAGCCGTCTGACCAAAGAACAGACACGCTACATCTTTGAGACAAACACATTGGGTATCACAACGGAGAATACGCGCATTGACGATATTATGGAAACCGTCAATCACTTTCGTTGCATCGACTATATCATCGACCATGCCACCGAAAAAATAACAGAGGCACACATCAAGCAGTTGCATCTGCTTCTCAAGACCAATACTTCCGACAGCCTCAAATCGTGGTTCGCAGTAGGCGACTACAAACGTCTGCCTAATGAAGTCGGCGGAGAAGAAACGGTACAGCCCAAGTATGTAAGAAAAAATATCAAAACTCTGCTTACAGAATACAATGCACTAAAGAAACCAAGATTGGATGACATTCTGAATTTCCACGTACAATTCGAGCGTATCCACCCGTTTCAGGACGGCAATGGTCGTATCGGACGCTTGCTGATGTTCTGGCAGTGCTTGGCTGCTGCCAATACTGCCTGTGTCCCTTTCATTATAACAGAAGATTTGCGTTTGTACTACTATCGTGGCATTCAGCATTGGGGACAAACAGACGGCTTTTTGCACGACACCTGTCTCACTGCCCAAGACAACTACAAAGCGTTGTTAGACTATTTCCATATTCGCTATTAATTCACAAAAACAGAATAGCAAGCATATTTGTATTCTACTGTGCAAAGTTTATACTTTCTCAATATAAGCGATTTCCTCATCGGTTAAACCATATAGATGGCAGACGATGTTGTCTATATGCTGCTGATTGAGAGAAATATCTTTATTGGCAAGAATGTCCGTTACGAAAGTTTGCAAGCGACCATCTATAGCAGGGAGAGATAGCCGTTCTATATTGTACTTGTAGTGCCTGTATGCTCCGCCATTGCCGATAGGGGTGTCTTCTGTATTTATCCACCACGTAACCAGTTTGGAATTGAGTAGCCCTAACATATCCAAAGGCTCATGGGTAGCAAAGAAATAATTGGTGTCCAAAAGCAAGTATTTTTCGGGTATATAAGAGTACTCCGTTGCTCCCACACTTGCCCAACAAATTTTTGGCTGGTTAAAATCGTCGGGAAAAGAACAGAGAGATGTTTATAGGTACAGGTGCTTTGGAATCTTAGTGATATGCGACATTCTTAATAGAACATATGTAGCAAAGATATTATAACATCCGGTCGGAAATTATTGGTATCCTTGATAAAAACCTTTACTAGACACACAGCACATCCGTCGGGGTGCATATCATTACATCGTCTGCATACACACCGGTCGGGGTGTGTTTCAGGAAAAGAGCATAATGTACCTGCTTCCCCTTCTTGACAAAGGTTAAGAGGGGTGTTATGGATTGCAGGCGATGAAGCAGACGGTTCGGGGCTTCCTGTTGTGTCCATTTACATTCACCAATCAGTATATGTTTCTTATCCAACGACTCGGCTACTACATCCAACTCCACCATTTCATTTTCTCCCGTCGGTGTCTGTATTTTTCCCCACCAGCGGGAAGCGGCTTTGTAGGTGATACCGCCCACTATATTGCCGCTCACATACTGCCTGCACATATACTCCCACGTATCGCCGACAAACTGGCTGAACCGGCTGCGGATTACCTCCTCCACCACGGCATACCTGCCTAATTCCAACAGCGAGTTATAGGGGGCAACAAACCGATAATAGAACAGCAACAGGTTGTCATTTATCCGATAGATGCCTTTCTTGCTGTTCTTTTCGCTCTCGCCAAAAGGTATCTCGCGCCGTATGTAGCCCAGGTCGCGGAGGTTCGCCAGCGGTTCGGACAAAGCACTCGCCTCTTTGCCTGCACGGGCGGCTATCTCCGAGATACGGTTGGCACCCTCGGCAATGATAGAGAGCAGCGTAGAGGTCTGTATCGTATCGCGCATATCGTCGCGCAACAGCCGCAAAGGCTCTTCGTGCAAAATACCCTGCGACGATAACAGCAGTTGTCGGACGGCAGTCTGTCGGTCGGCATAGTCGCACCGCAACTCCCAATAGCGCGGAATACCTCCCCATATAGCAAACTCCTCCACGGCATCTACGGCACTGCACGGCAAAGCCTGCTGCAAGTAATGGGCAGGAATAGGAGCCAGTTTGACAATCTCGTTCGCCAAGCCGTATAGGGGTTCGCGTTTGTTGAGTACGTAGCCTTGCATCAGTTGTTGCGACGAACCGCATATTATCAGGTCGAAGCGCAACTGCTTGCTATTGAGCAGTTTCTGCAATACCGACGGCAGCGACGGGCAACTCTTGACCATATAGGGAAACTCGTCCAAACAGAGTACCAAGCGGCTTGTCAGTTGGCGGTTGAGTGCCACAAACAGCGTCTCCCAATCGGGATAAATCACCTTGTCGAACCCCTCTATCCTTTCGGCTACGGCTTTGGCAAGCAGGGTGCGCTGGTGTACTTCCGTGGTCTGGTCGCTGAGGAAATAGACATCGCGCTGCTCCAGTTCCAAGATATGTTTGAGCAGTGTGGATTTGCCTATACGACGTCTGCCGTACAGTACTAAAAACTGCGTCTCCGGTCGTTGCAATGCCGTTTTCAAACGTTGTATATACTCTGTGCGGTCTAAGAAAGTCATAATTACAGTACTGCAATATAATAGTTCTGTTCTATAATTTGTATCTCGTTATAAATCACGCTGCAAAGATACTGCTTTTTAGAGAGATACACAAATCCTATTACTTTTTTTCTATGATTTCTCAATATAAGCGATTTCCTCATCGGTTAAACCATATAGATGATAGAAAAAGTTGTCTGTATAGTCGTTACCTACAGCATTTTTTTGTTTGAGTATTGGTAACTTAATCAAAGCATGCTTGTTGTATTGGTAACCGCTTGCGCCGATTGCGACACTTGAAAAGATTGTTTTATAGGCAAACTCAAACAAATGGGAAGATAATGTAGCGCATAGGTATTTCATAACATCTGTTTTAGCAATCAGCATAAAACATGTTTTATCTAAAAAGTATCCTTTTTCATCATACACAAAATACGCTCCTTGTGTTGTTTCTGGATATACGATTTTTGGCTGGTTAAAATCGTCCCAATATGATATACTATCTTGGGTTTCAAACCACTTATTATTGGTCTTTTTGCGGGCTTTTATTTGTTCGCCATTCACTATATGCGTCCTTCCTGTCTGCTCCAATCGCTCTATACCAAATTCGGATAACAGATAATTCTTGACCGCAGGGTATTGCTCTATATCATAGTGCCGCGCAGGGAAAGTGGCTATTAGCCATAGCCCTGCCCAGTTGTAGCCGTAGCGTTTGATGTCTCTGCCGCGGAGAATGGGTCGTATTAGGGCAGCAGTGCGGGCATATTCGCCGGCGGGGGAATAAGCGTCTTCGGCTTGCCCCTCCACATAGTCTGCTGTATGGGACAATATCTCGTCGCGCTTGTCGGTGGAAATGATGAAAGCATCGTTATATCCCGTTTTAATACCGTAGTTGATTTGTATGTCCCAATCTTTGAGCGGTGTACCGACGGCTTCGATTTTGCGTTTGATGCTCTGTTCGATGGGCGAGAGGATGACCCAACTGTCAGAGCCGGCGAAGTCGCAGACGGTGTGCTGTTGCTGCACAAAAACGCTCAAATTGGCACCTCAATGAAGTCGCGTATAAACTTAGCAACAGTCCCCCTGTCCACTTTGCAGATTTGTGCTATTTTGCGCCGTGATACATGTTCTCCCAACAATGCTATAACCAAATGCTTTTTGTGATATAACGGGTGTTTTTCCGGAGCCGTTTTCTTTCCTTTCGGGCGCCCCAATACCACGCCTTCTTCCTTTTTCCTTGCCAGAGCCTCTTTGGTGCGTTGGCTTATCAGGTTACGTTCTATCTCTGCCGACAAACCGAAAGCAAACGCCAGCACCTTGCTCTGTATGTCATCGCCGAGACGGTAGTTGTCTTTGATTGTCCAGACACGACATTCTTTGGTCATACAGATATTCAGTATCTCCATTATCATAAACAGATTCCTCCCAAGGCGTGACAGTTCGGCACATACTATCAGGTCACCTTTCTCTACCCGTTTCAGCAGTTTGCCGAGTGCGCGTTTGTTGTAGGCTTTGGTGCCGCTGATAGTCTCTTCTATCCAGCCGTCTATCTGTATCTGCTCGCGGCTGCAAAAGTTGTTGATTTCAAAGCGTTGGTTCTCTACGGTTTGCCTGTCAGTTGACACGCGGATGTATCCATAAGTCATAATGCGTATTGTTTAAGGTTGAACTTTCATTTCTTTTTCCCAATACGCACAAAATCCAATCCATTCTCTACCCCCTACCCCTAATCTCTCTTCCCCCTCCTTTGGAGGGGTTAGGGGAGATTTCCCGTTTCTTAGCAGGGCGATACTATCGCCCACTCTCTCCCCTGACTCTCTCCTCTACCTTCTATATTGTCTCTTAGCCGGCGATATTATCGCCGAAAACATCCGATTTTGTAGCAATCCTACAAAAATCGCACTTTTTCTTGCAAAATATTTGCGTATATCAAAAATAAGCCGTAATTTTGCAGCGGATTTACAAAACAAGCCATTTCGTAACGTGTAAACGGATGTATAAATCGGTATTTTGTAGAAACGCAACAAATATAAACTATTAAACTATACAACAATGAACAACAACCAAACCAACATCAACTGCATTTTAGCCATTGAAATAGAGAATATCTACTCTATCAAGGACTCTGTTCGCATTGATTTTAGGGCGGCTAATCTGCACACCTCGCAGGCAAAACTCCTGTCCGACAACATCTTCGAGTGGAACGGGCAGAAGATTCTCAAAACGGTCGGACTTTTCGGTTCCAACGCTGCCGGTAAGTCCAACATCATTCGGGCTATCCTCTTTTTCTGTCGCACTATCTTGGATTCGCACCAGTATAATGTCAACAAGAAAATCTTTGAGTTCACCCCCTTCAAATTTGACGGTTATTCTGCAAAGCCAACCCGCTTCTATATCAATTTCGTTTGTAACAATGTGGAGTATGAGTACCAATATACGCTCAATACGCAAGAGATCCTC
This sequence comes from uncultured Bacteroidales bacterium, assembly GCA_934725535.1. GTDB lineage: Bacteria > Bacteroidota > Bacteroidia > Bacteroidales > Paludibacteraceae > Colicola. Next base: position 21,374 of record CAKVBV010000038.1, read on the forward strand.
TCGGAATCACTCTACTACTATCCCTCTGCGCGTCGAGCCAAGGTCTTTGAACGCAAAGCAGGGGAGAAAAAATACACTTTCGGTTCTAAACTGCTGTTGCGCCCCAAAGAGGTAGCCGATAGCCTCCTCTACAACAACCTCTACCTCTCTCGTGCATCTGCAATGAATCGTGAGTTGGCTATCCAAGTATTCCATTTCTTCTCCCACGACTTTATGCTCGACCTCTTTCCTGCGCAAAGCGACTATGTGCGTGCGGCTTTTGTCAACTACAAACCGCTTATTTTGAAAGCACTGGCTATTTGTGATAGCGACATCAGTAATATCGAACTGCGCCTCAAAGATGTTCTACAACCCGTACAGGTTATGCAGCCAAATGGTGAACCCACCATCACCCTTCTGCCGACCAAAGAACCGGTATTCAAAACCTACCATAAGCAAAACCCGAAAATGCAGTTCGATATGGATACTGAGGAATCCGAAGGCACCAAGCGTCTGTTCCATATTGTACTGCGCTTTATTGACATTATTCGCAACGGAAAATCGCTGATGCTCGATGAGTTCGACAGGCAACTCCATGTCCGTCTGGCGGACTTCATCATCGATTTGGTGCACGCCACGCCCCATTCGCAGATGCTCTTTACATCGCACAACACCAACCTTATTGACATGAAGCGTTTCCGCAAAGACCAGATACTCTTTGTCAATAAACGCGAAGACGGTTCTACCGAGGTCTATGCGCTCTACGATTTCAAGGATTTCCGTGAAAATATGGATGCCGAAAAGGGCTATCTGCAAGGGCGCTTCGATGCGGTACCCGCTGTCTCTGCGTCCACCGCTGTTCTCAAATCGTTTTTAGGGGAGGTGCAGCATGAGTAATCGACGACGACAACAAGCACCGCCCCGCAAGATGAAAGAGGTATTTCTTATCTTCTGTGAGGGACAAACCGAAGAAGCATACATTGATATGTTACGCCGCTATTTCCGTGCGCCCATACGTATCGTGTCTTCCATACAGGGGCAATCTGTCTCCAAACATCTGATTGACGAATACAAACGCTCTATGCAACTCAACCCTTCCGACCGTGTCTCTACATTCCTGATGTACGATTTGGATGTTGCAGAACTTCTGCCACGGCTGCAAAACTGCGATGCCGAGTTGCTGGCGTCCAACCCGACTATCGAATTGTGGTTCCTCTTGCATTCTGCCGACCAACGTGCGGCTATTGCTTCCCGTGATATGGTGCATACTTTGCAGCAGTCTGCCCCGGAATGGCGCAACTATCACAAAGGCATACTTACTGACAAACAGACCCGTTTGTTGCAAAACAATATGCCTCTTGCCGTCAAGCGTGCCGCCTTGCTCACTGATATGGCTAATCCATCATCGCGCATCTACTTGCTCGTCCGGCGCTTGCAAACCGAATCGAATAGACAAACCTCTTAAAAATACACCTCGCGTTATGCCATTACCCCTAACCCCTAACTATCTAACCCCTAATTGTCTAACCCTCAAACCTCACCGATGCTTAGGTCAATCGTCTCCACGCCTATGATTGTCTGAACCCCTCGCAGTCATGCACTGCCATGAGGAACGTGCCTCGGGTGCACACGTTCGACCTTGCACCCCAAACAACAGCGGTCTTTCGATTATTAAGGTATATCTGCATACCAATAGTCATTGCTATTAAACCTGACAACCTCGGTGACTATTGAAACATAATACTTTTGTTTTCAGCGACCTTACTATTATTATTTATTATTGCTGTCCGGTAAACGTAGTCCGAAGCAGAAGAGTCACCCCAAAATGCCCATAAACAGGCATATTGGTAT
>CAKVBV010000039.1 GCA_934725535.1 uncultured Bacteroidales bacterium
TTACGCTTCACGTCCTCCAAGTGCGTAGCATCGCCATACAGTTTGTGCCAAACTGCCCGCGGACGGGGAGAGCACCCCACTACGTCCACGGACTTGTGGGGACCCCGCGGGCGTCCGCGTCCCCTGAATAATACACAATCTTGATGCGGTTGCCCTGTACGTTCTTCGCCTTACAGGAGCGGCTACTATTGACGACGCGGGACGCGTCGTCCCCCACAAAAGTAAACAATATCGTCAGTCATAAAAAAGGATTCTTGTCAGATTAGCCATATGACAATTGACGACGCGGGACGCGTCGTCCCCCACAAAACGTCGTCTCCACAAAGAGTCGTCCCCGCAGAGAGTCCCATAAAGAGACATCTCTTAAGAGTCGTTCACACAAAAAGTCATCCACAAAGTGCCGATGCCAAAGATTAGCGCAACAGTAGCACTGGTATAATATATAGTAGCATTGGCGTAACATAGTATAAAAAAGACAAAATATACAGACTAAATTTGTCCGGTTGGCTGATTTGCTATATCTTTGCAGCGTTTTTACATCAAAAGCATAGCATACGCTTATCTATGAAGAGACGGTTGTACACACAGTTTGTGGCGGTATTGCTGCTGGCAGTATATGCGCAAGTGCTGTTGGTGAAAGATTTTCACCGGCACGATGTGTGTGCAGAGACGGTGTCTGTCTGCTGTTCCGTCGCCGCTTTGGATGATGCACAGCCTTGTTCCTCCACTGCGGTACTGACAGACGATTATGCTGACGAGCATCACTGCCCGATATGCGACTTTACCTTCTCGCTGTCCACGGCGGCGGTTGACTACGTGCAGTCGCCCGTGCCGGTATGGTTTGCCACTCTTTTGGCGGGAGAGTCTGTCTCGCCCATATATACATTTTCCCACTATTATTCTCTTCGCGCTCCGCCTGTGGCAGGTTGATATTGTAGTATCAATCCTATTATTTACAGACAGAGACTATGAACAAAATCATTTTTACGGGGCTTTTGCTCCCTGTTTGTTCATTCGTCTCGCTGTACGCACAGACCACAGACTCTATCAGGAGCGTTGAGTTCCAAGAAATCAGCGTTACCGCCTCCCGCAAAGCGGAGCATGCGGTATTGGCTACCCAATCAGCAGAACAGGTGTCGTCCGACGAGATGCACCTGCGTGCAGGGCATAGCCTGATGAGCACTTTGTCGCACACCCCCGGTGTACAATCGATGGACATCGGTGTGGGTTTCAGCAAACCGATGATACGCGGTTTGGGCTTTCAGCGTATAGCCGTGGCGGAGAACAACATCAAACAGGAAGGTCAGCAATGGGGTGCTGACCATGGTTTGGAAATAGATGCCAACAACGTGGACGGCGTGCGGATTGTCAAAGGTCCGGCTTCCGTTCTCTACGGCAGCGATGCTATGGGCGGAGTGATAGAGATACTCCCGCCCGCCATCCCCCGGAACGATACCTTGGGTGCGGAGATTGCCCTGCGTTGCCAGACCGTCAATATCGGTTTGGGCGGCACGGCTATGTGCTATCTGAAGCGCGGTCACTGGTATGCCCGCCTGCGCTACAGCGAGCGGCATTGGGCGGATTACAGCGTGCCTGCCGACAGTTTCACCTACCTCAGTATGCGTCTGCCTATCCGCAAGCGGCGGTTGCAAAACACGGCGGGACTGGAGCGCAGCGGCAATGCACTGCTGGTGTATCAGCGGGGCGGCTACCGCACCGAACTGACGCTGAGCGACACCTACCAGAAAGCAGGTTTCTTCAGCGGGGCGCACGGTATCCCCAATGCGGCGCAGTTGGACAGCGCAGGCAGCCGTTGGGACATCGCTTTGCCGTTCAGCAGCGTCAACCACCTGAAAGTTACTTCGTGCAACCGTTGGACGCACGGTTTCACACAGACCACCCTCACCCTCGGCTACCAACTCAACCACCGCGAGGAGTGGAGCCGCTTCCATACGCACGTACTCGGGCAGCAGCCGCCTGCCGTGGACCCCGACAAAGAGTTGATGCTGCACCTGCATACGGCTTCGGCAAACCTGCAGATGCGCTTCACGCCTTCCACCGAGTGGGAGCATTATGCCGGCGTATCGGCTATGTATCAGTACAACAGCATCGGCGGCTATTCGTTCCTGATACCGGCTTACCAACGTGCCGAAGCGGGGGCGTACTACCTGGTCAACTGGCTGCCGTTGCCCTGCTGGACATTCAGCGCGGCACTCCGCTATGACTACGGCTATATCCACAGTCAGCCGCACGACTCGACCGTGCACGAGATACGGCGGCACCTGCACAACTACTCGCTTGCCGCCGGTGCGGAGTACAAGACACTCCGCCACCAACTGCAGATACATATAGGCAGGGCGTTCCGTATGCCTTCGGTCAACGAACTGGCAAGCAACGGTGTACACCACGGTGCTTTCCGCCACGAGAGGGGGGACAACAGTCTGCCGAGCGAACAGGGATGGCAAGCCGATGTGTCGTACCGCTATACGCATGAGCGTGTGGAAGTGAGCGTGTCGCCGTTTGTCAATTACTACACCCATTATATCTACCTGCGCCCGACAGGACTATGGTCCGACCTGCCCGATGCGGGGCAGATATACCGCTACACCGACTCGCCCGCGCTCTTTGCCGGTGGCGAACTGCGTACCAAAGTGCGCCTCGTGGCACGGCTCTACTATACGCTGCTCGGCGAATATGTGCATACATACAACCTGCAGAGCCACACCGCCTTGCCGTTCTCCCCGCCGGCTTCCATGCGCAACAGTATCGGCTGGGAAGACCGCCTGTGGCGACTCGAGATAGAGTGCCAGACGGTAGCCCCGCAACGGCATATCGCCCACAACGAAGACCCGACACCCGGCTACACCCTCCTGCACGCCGTGGCGAGCGTGGATATTCCGCTTCCGAAAGGCAGGATGTCCATCGTCCTGCAAGGCAACAACTTACTCAACAAGGCATATCTCAACCACCTCAGTTTCTATCGCAAGATAGAACTCCCCGAGGCGGGTATAGATATACAAACAACTATTCGTTTCACTTTTTAATTATTTATCATTATGAAAACAAATGTTTTTGTTTCAGTTTTGGCACTTACGTGCTTAGTGTTCATCGGTTGTGAAAAGCAAGACGCCGACACCACCAAACCGGTTATCTCGCTGTCCGAACCCGAAGAGGGCGAGGAAGTACGGACCGGCGAGAGTATGCACCTCGAGATGGACTTGTCCGACGATGTAGCGTTGGCAGGTTATATGGTGGAGGTGCACAACAACTTCGACCACCACGGGCATAAGGCTCCCGCACGTGCTGCCGAGGACAGTGTGGTGTTCTATTTCAAGCAGTCGTACGAGATTTCGGGGCGCAACCAGCACATCCACTCGCACGATGTAGTCATCCCCGCCAATGCCAAAGCGGGCGACTACCATCTGATGGTGTATTGCACCGATGCCGCCGGCAACCAGTCGTTTGTGGCGCGTAACATCGTCCTCTCGCCCGATGCAGAGCATCATCATCACGATGATGAATAGAGGCATACAGGAGAATAGGTTTCAAGGAGGTTGTCTGTGTATGGCAACCTCCTTTTTTGTTATTGCTTTTCGGAAGCGAATGGATATGACCGCTGTCAGGATAACAGGTACGCCCGCCATTGTCCAATTGGCACTTTTCATAGGTCGCCTGTCCTAAGCGGGTCTGTCGCGGGTCTATCGTGAGTCTATCGCGGGTCATTAGCCTATCTCCTACCCAAGATTCTTCTTTTATTTGCACAAGTGCAGGAAAAGCAGTATCTTTGCAGGCGTAAAGGTGTATGTACTAATGCGGTACCTGTGTATGTTATGAACTTCGAGATACTCAATTTCACTATCTTTTGCGTCAATAATGTGGCGTTGCGCCTCAACAAAAGTGCAAAAGAGGTGTATCACAAAATGCAGAAGGCGAATATCATCAACGGATATATCGTCCCCTGCTATGATGTGCTGCATACGTTCTCCAAAGAGTACATCGTGGATGACCTGGTCTCGTTCATGCAAAAGAAAGGCGTGCTGCAATGATAGTCTATCACACTTCCACCATAGAAATATCCCGACCGGATGTCCTACATTCCCGTCCGCGCTTGGATTTCGGTATCGGTTTCTACCTTACGCCCATACGCACGCAAGCGGAGCGGTATGGTGAACGGTTCCTGCGGCGGGGCAATAGTGCGGTACTCAATATCTATGAGTTGAATGACAACCGTATGGATTGTTCGCATAAGGTATTTGAAGCGTACAACGGCGAATGGTTGGACTTTATTACGGCGTGCCGCAAGTGTTTGCCGCACGAGCAGTATGACATCATTGAGGGTGGTATTGCCGATGACCAAGTGTTTGACACAATAGACCTGTACTTTGCGGGCATTTACACGCGCGAACAGGCACTCAACCAACTCCTGTACAAGAAACCCAACCACCAGATTTGCATCACCTCGCAACGGGTGTTGGACGAGTATCTGCATTTTCAATCTTCTCAAATGTTGTAACTATGCAAGCCAATCAGACCGTCTTACAAATGAAATACGCCCGCATTGTCAAACTCTTTGCGGAGCAAGCGGGCTTGTCTTACGAGGACGCATTGGGCAAATTTTATGACTCGACCACCTACGACCTTATCAGCAACGGTGTGGCGGATGTGCATTGTTTCAGCGATGAGTATCTCGCCGACGAACTGCTGATAGAGTTTGGCTATAAACAGAAAAAATAATATATTAACCAAACATATAAACTGCTTATGTAAACCAGCATCGTAAAGGCGATGCATGACATATTTTTAACAGCATTGGCTATTATTTCGCGTTCGACAAAGTCTACCAAACATTTAGAACTTATGAAATAATACAGTGGGATGTTATACCGACATCTTTATCCCTGTTTAGTAGCAGTGCTCACGTGTACTATGTACAACGTGGGTCTGTTTATAGGGATAAGGGGTTTGGTAGACACCTGTCGAACGCATAAACAGGCTCACCTTTTTTATGTGTTCGCGAGATTGATAGCATTGCATAAATCTATCAATCTATGGCACGGAAAGACTTGGCGCAAGCCAAAGATGCAAAGAAGGACGAGTTCTACACCCAATTGGACGACATAGCCAAAGAGCTCAAATACTACAAGCCTTATTTCAAAGACAAGGTCGTATTCTGCAACTGCGACGACCCGTACGAAAGCAACTTCTTCAAGTATTTTGCCCTCAATTTCAACGCATTGGGACTACGCAAACTGATTGCCACCTGCTACAACGGTTCGCCCGTATCGGGCAATGAACTGCTGTTGGACTTCGGTACCACGGTGGACGACCCGAAGAAAATCGCCTACAAAGTGGAGATAACCGAGGTAACGGACACCAACGGCGACGGAGCGATTAACTTGGCAGATATTCAGTACCTGATGCAGAATGACAAGAACGTAATTTCCATATTGCAAGGCAATGGCGATTTCCGTAGTCCCGAATGCGTGGAACTGCTCCAACAGGCAGATATAGTGGTAACCAACCTGTCTCGTATCTGTTTCGCAACCTGCGTATAAGATAACTATAACATAAACAGAACATAACCGATACATAAGAATACTTTTGTAATGCTTTTACCATACCAACAAACCGCCTTTATTATAGGCATACCGTTTAATAAGAAATCCTTGATATTGTTGTATATATTAAATAAAATGTATATCTTTGTGGCAAATTGACAGATAAAAGAGCAGATATATGGCTTCACTTTTCAAATATAGGGAATGTAATGACTACACATTAGATATTTTGAGAATGGGTAAAGTTCATTTCTCCCGACCAATAGACTTTAATGATCCCTTTGATTGCAAACCATTTATTGATAAGAATTTAGAAATATGTTGGAATGCTGTTGGATTATTTACGGCTAATGATGGCGGTGTTGAAACTCGCCCTGTGGAATTACGACTACCAAATGAATATATGCAAGAAATATATAATAGTGTGTTTTCTAAAATTGGGATTTTCTGTGTGAGTGCGAAAGGAGATAGCACACAAATGTGGGCACATTATGCAGATAATCATAAGGGGATTTGTTTGGAATTTAATGCAGAGTTATTAATTAAAAGCCTGGGATTAATGAGAAAAGTGCACTATAATGAGACCCCTAATTCTATTCATTCTAGGTTTGAAGATATGACAGAAAAAGAAATTATGGCATTGTTCTGTTCTAAGCAAAAAGAATGGGAACCTGAGAAAGAGTATCGTTTTATTAAACGGGGTAGCGATATGGCAACGCAAACAGAATATCCATTTCTCAAAGAGGCACTCACAGCAATATATTTTGGTTTGAAATGTTCTGAGGAGAATATGAAACTCTATATGCGAACATGTAAAGAGAATGGTTTTGCACACGTAAAGTTTTATAAGATGGTACTTGCAGAAGATATGACGTATGATATGGGGTTCTGCGAAATAAACATACTATAAATTTATTAGAGAAGTTGCGTAATTGCGTAATAATTTGTATCTTTGCAGGCGTAAAGGGAATTGTATCAATATGATACGCCTGACTAACCAATTAACAATAACAACTAAAACAAATAAACTGCTTATGTAACACCACGCACCGTAAAGGCGGTGCATAAAATTATTTTTAACAGCATTACTATTATTTCGCGTAAACCGAAAGTGTAGCAAACTTAAAGGGATAAAAGCAAGAAATAATAATGTTGGCAGTATATCCGTAAGGGTATGCTTTGTCCGTTGATAATAGAGATGCTTACACGTTAAGTGTGAGTTTCTTATAATGGACAAAGGCCCTTTGCTACACTGCCTTGGTTACGCGATAAGGGACTCACTTTTGTTTTCCTTATTGTTTCGTGGATTGATAGTATTGCACAAATCTATCAATCTATGCCGCAAGAAAATTTAACGCACGCACGTGTTGGAAACAAAGATGAATTTTACACGCAATTACCTGATATAGAAAAGGAACTGCGTTTTTATAGACAACATTTCAAAGACAAAGTTGTGTTCTGCAACTGCGACGACCCGTACGAAAGCAACTTCTTCAAGTATTTTGCCCTTAATTTCAACGCATTGGGACTGCGTAAACTGATTGCCACCTGCTACAACGGTTCGCCCGTGTCGGGCAACGAACTGCTGTTGGACTTCGGTACCACCGTGGACGACCCGAAGAAAGTCGCCTACAAAGTGGAGATAACCGAGGTAACGGACACCAACGGCGACGGGGCAATTAACTTGGCAGATATTCAGTACCTGATGCAGAATGACAAGAATGTGATTTCTATTCTGCAAGGCAATGGCGATTTCCGTAGCCCCGAGTGCGTGGAACTGCTGCAACAGGCTGATATTGTGGTAACCAACCCGCCGTTCTCACTGTTTAGGGAGTACGTGGCGCAGTTGGTAGAGTATGACAAGAAATTTCTTATTATTGGAAATGTGAATGCTGTTACGTACAAGGAGTTTTTCCCTTTGATTAAGGACAACAAAGTTTGGATGGGCGTAAGTATCCATAGTGGGGATAGAGAGTTTCGAGTACCTGATAGTTATCCGTTGCAAGCGGCAGGGTCAAGAGTTGATGAATACGGTGTTAAATATATTCGTGTAAAAGGCGTGCGTTGGTTTACAAACTTGGACTATCCACAGAGACACGAAGACCTTATCTTATATAAGCATTACACACCTGAAGAATATCCAAAGTATGATAATTATGAGGCTATCAACGTGAATATAACAAGCGATATACCTGCTGATTATACAGGTGCTATGGGTGTACCGATTACATTTTTGGATAAGTATAACCCAGAGCAGTTTGAGATATTAGATGCACGTGATTTTACATCGGTAGAACGTTTGAAACAAAAGAAATATGCTTTAATTAAAGATGCAGATGGGGCAATAAATGGTAAAGCAACTTATGCTCGTGTTCTCATTCGTAGAAAGAATGTAGTATGCCAATCTTAAAATTTGACACTTTTTATGGGTTGTGTAAGGGTTGCGCATCCCTTGCGTATCCCTTGCTGATTGAAGCGACTTTTACGGAGAGATGAAAGGGAGAAAAATCTTAACAAAAAGCACTTTTTGAAGGCGGGCGATAGTATCGCCCTGCTAAGAAACAATATAGAATAGGACTAATGGGGCGAATGGGACTAATAAGACGAATAAGACGAATAAGACGAATGGGGAGGATTAGGGGCATTAATGGGCAAACCGCGGGCGGGGCGCCCGCGTCCCCGGAGAGGGCATTAACGGAGAATAGAAACAACAAACTTAACGGAATATGATGAAGATTGATTTGGTGCCGATTACGGTGCGGGAACTGTGTGCAAGTTACGAGGACTTGTCGGTGAGCGAAGAAGGTATCACCGGTTACGGCGGGCGGCTGAATATACGTCCGAAGTACCAGCGGGAGTTCGTTTATGACGACAAGAAACGCAATGCCGTGATGGACACCCTTTGGCACGGCTTCCCGCTCAATGTGATGTACTGGGTGCGTATCGGAGAGGACCAATATGAGTTGCTGGACGGGCAGCAGCGGACTATCTCGATATGCTCGTTTATAGCGGGCGAGTACATGATGACCTTCGACGGCAACCTGCTCGGCTTCGAGAACATGACCGACACGCAGAAGAACCGCATCCTCGACTACACGCTGCAGGTATATATCTGCGAGGGGACGGACGAGGAGAAACTGAAATGGTTTCAGACCATCAACATCGCAGGCGAGAAACTGACCGAACAGGAGATACGCAACGCCATCTACACGGGGCCGTGGACGACGCAAGCCAAGCGGCGTTTCTCCAAGTCGGGCTGCGTGGCGTACAAGATAGGTTCGGACTATATGACGGGTTCGCCGATACGGCAGGACTATTTCGAGACCGCGCTGCGCTGGATAGGCGACGCGCAGGGGCTGACGATAGAACAGTATATGGCGCGGCACCAGAACGACAGCGATGCCGACGAACTGTGGCAGTACTTCCAGAACGTGATACACTGGGTGCAGGTGCATTTTACGAAACTATACAAGAAGGAGATGAAGGCGGTGGAATGGGGTTTGTTATATAACCGCTACAAGGACACCGCACTGACTGCCACGGCGATAGGCGACGAGGTGGCGCGGCTGATGCGGGACTCGGACGTGCAGAAGAAATCGGGCATCTTCGAGTACGTGTTCGACCACGACATACGGCACCTGGGTATCCGTGCTTTCGACGACAACACCAAGCGGGAGGTCTATGAGCGACAAGGCGGCGTGTGTCCGCTGTGCGGCAGGCACTTCGGGATAGAGCAGATGGAAGCCGACCATATCACGCCGTGGGTGGAAGGCGGTCGGACGGTGGCAGCGAACTGCCAGATGCTGTGCAGGGAGTGCAACAGGCGGAAAAGCGCGAAGTGAGACCTTACGACATTCCCGTAAGTCCGTGATGGATGATGCTATTGTTTTGCGGTTGCCCTATCAGAATAAAAACAGGCTTGTGCAATCTCAAAAAAAGCAGTATCTTTGCAGCCGCTTTGGTATGGAATCGGGTGTGAGTCCCGGACAGTCCCGCTGCTGTGAGTTTCGTTGGGCGTAACAGCCCGTTCTGCCGTAATAAGTCACTGTTGGAGGTCAACTCCGATGGGAAGGCGCGACAGAAGAAACGAGTCAGAATACAGCCAAAGCGTATGTCAAACAGGCTTTCGAGGTAAGAGCATAGACAGACTTCCTGACCTCCCCAACCCCCTCAAAGAGGGGGCTCCAAAATAGGGGCAATGGGTAAGAGAATAGCCGTTTGATGTGTGCGTATATATCGAGCGGCTTTGTTTGTGTGCATACAGACAATGGCTGTGCGTGTAAAAAAGATAAATGGAGAATAGGAACAGATACAGTATTTTTATTCTGCTGCTTATGGTGGCAGGTTCTGTCTGTGCGCAGCAACTGACTGATGCTGAGGCAGACAGCATTGCACGGCAGTACGACCTTGACGAGGTTACGGTGTCCGCGCGCTACAAGGAGAAGGACATCATCAAGCCGCAGCGGCTGGAGGGCAAGGAGTTGGAGAAACTCAACAGCCTCAGCGTGGCGGACGCGATACGTTTCTTCTCGGGCGTGCAGATTAAGGACTACGGCGGCGTGGGGGGTATCAAGACGGTGAATATCCGCAGTATGGGTACCAACCACATGGGCGTGTATTACAATGGTATTCAATTAGGTAACGCACAAAACGGACAGGTGGACTTGGGCAAGTTCTCGCTGGAGAACATCGACGAGATTTCGCTGTACAACGGGCAGAAGAGCGACATCTTCCAAAGCGCACGTGAGTTCGGCAGTGCTGGTAGTATCTACCTCAATTCACGCCGTCCGAAGTTCGAAGACGGCAAGAATATACACCTTCGTGCGAGTATGAAAGCGGGGTCGTTTGCGCTGGTCAATCCGTCGCTGCTGTTTGACGCGAAACTGACTGACAAACTGAGTCTTAGCATGAATGCGGAGGTGGTGCACTCCAACGGCAAATACAAGTTCCGCTACCGTCGTGTGACGCCCTCGGGCGAGTTGGCGTACGACACCACCGCCATCCGTCAGAACGGTGATGTGAATGCCGTGCGGGTAGAGTCGGGGCTGAACTACTACTATTCCACGACGGGTTTCTGGAAGATGCACGCCTACTACTACAACTCCGAACGTGGCGTGCCCGGGGCGATTGTGAACAACGTGTGGCGGCGCGGCGAGCGGTTGTGGGACAGGGATATGTTCGTGCAGTCATCGTGGCAGGACGAGTTCTTCAACCGCTGGTCGGTGAAGGTGAACGCGAAATACGCCTTCGACTACACACGCTATGTGAACAACGATGACAAACTCATTCACGTGGACAACATCTACAAACAGCAGGAGGCGTACCTGTCGTGGGCAAACAAGGTGGCAATCTTCAACTGGTGGGATATGTCACTGTCGTACGACCTGCAATGGAACGGGTTGTCGGAGTATATGAACGTGTCGCGCTTCACCCACTGGCTGGCGGCTGCAACGGCGATAAACGTGTACGACTATCTGCGTGTGCAGGCGAGTGTGCTGGGGACGTTTGTGAACGAGGAAGCCCGCGAGCGCGATGAGGCACCCAACAAGTACAAGGTTACGCCCGGGGTGTTCCTGTCGTACAAGCCGTTCAAGCGCATCGACCTGAAACTGAACGCTTTTTACAAGCAGGCATACCGCTATCCGACCTTCAATGACCTCTACTACACCGACATGGGCAACGCTTACCTCAAGCCCGAACTGGCGGTGCAGCACAACGTGGGTATCGCCTACGACTACCTGAAGCCGAAGCGCGTCTTCCACCACTTCAACGTGTCAGTGGACGCCTACTACAACCGCGTGAAGGACAAGATTATCGCCTACCCGAAGGGGCAGCAGTTCCGCTGGACGATGCTCAACCTCGGGCTGGTGAAGATACACGGCGTGGACGCGAACATGCAGATGACGCTGCAGTTCCCCCACGACTGGGCATTGACCGCCAAAGTGCAATACACTTATCAGAAAGCCGTTGACGTGACCGACCCCGCCGACACCTACTACGGCGACCAGATACCGTATATCCCATGGCACAGCGGGTCGGCAATCGGTATGCTGACGTGGCGCAACTATTCGCTCAACTACTCCTTTATATACGTGGGCGAGCGGTACAACCAGCAGGAGAACATCATCTACAACCACACGCAGCCGTGGTACACGCACGATATGTCGCTGTCGGGCGCATGGCGCATACGGAAAATCCTGCTCAAGGCAACCTTTGAGATTAACAACCTGCTGTCGCAAGACTATGATGTGATACTCAACTACCCAATGCCCAAACGCAACTATCGGGGGAGTATTGTGATAGAGTACTGAGAGAAGTGAAACTGAATGTACGTAACATATTGATACTTTGCCTAATTGGGATAACCTTCTGGGGGTGTAGAGAGGATGAAATTGTGGTGCCTTCAGAGTACGAACTGCTGCCCGATATGGAACCCCGCGACATCAGCACGTTTGCGGACAACGAGCCCATCGGTATGTATCTGCTCAACGAAGGCAATATGGGCAGCAACAAAGCCAGTATCGACTACCTCGACCTCGTAAACGGCTACTATGTCCGCAACATCTACTCTGAGCGCAACCCGAATGTAATCAAAGAGTTGGGCGATGTAGGCAACGACATACAGATATACGGCAGCAAACTCTATGCGGTCATCAACTGCAGCCACAAGGTGGAGGTGATGGACGCCAAGACCTGCAAACGCATCGGGCAGATAGACATCCCCAACTGCCGGTATATCCGCTTCAACCGCGGCAAGGCGTACGTGTCCTCGTATGTGGGACCTGTCGCCATTGACCCCGATGCACAACTCGGTGCCGTCTTCGAGATAGACACCGCCACCCTCAAGATAACCAACAAGGTCACGGTGGGCTATCAGCCTGACGAACTGGAGATTATGGGCGAATACATCTACGTCGCTAACTCGGGCGGCTACCGTGTGCCTAACTACGACTACACGGTTTCCGTCGTGGAGATGTACGGTATGAAGCAGGTGGAGAAGATACCCGTCGGCATCAACCTCCACCGCATACGCCGCGACCGGTACGACCAACTGTGGGTATCCTCACGCGGCGACTACGAGACCATCCCGTCGCGCCTGTTTGTGTTGCAGAAGAAAGAGCAATTCTCTTCGGATATGGTAGTTGGCGACACGCTCGATATCCCCTGTTCCGAGATGACCATCCTCGGCGACTCGCTCTATTTCTACAGCGTGGCGTGGAACAACCAGACGGAGGAGAACGCCGTCTCGTACGGCATCATCAACGTGCAGACGCGCGAACTGCTCACCGACCATTTCATCACCGACGGCACAGAGTCCAACATCAAAATCCCCTACGGCATTGCCGTCAACCCCTACAACCGCGACATCTTCGTGACAGACGCCAAGAACTACGTCTCCAGCGGCATGCTGCATTGCTACGACACCCACGGCAAACGCAAATGGAGCGTCCGCACAGGCGACATACCTGCCCACATGGTGTTTGTGTACAAATAGGACTCAATGAAACGACCATACATCTACATATTTCTATTGCTCACGTTAGCCGCCTGCCAACCCGAAATACCCATGGTCAACCTCGGCATCGACGAGGTCTATGCTATCGAGCGTATGCGCCCCCTGATACTCCACCCTGAGTTCACCGGCGACCGCTACGAGTGGACTATGCCTGCCACGGACGGCACCGACTCCCTCGTCAGCACCGAGCGCGACTTAGTCTTCTGCCAAGCCGACACGGGCGACTACTCGCTGCGCCTCAACATCATCGACAAGCACAACCCCGTTACTCAGCAGATACGCATCGTCGTCTGGGAGGAGCAGGTGGCATACAGCCGCTACATCTCCACCGTCTATGAGTACCGCCCCGCGCCCGGGCAGTTCGTCAACGAGATGCCCAAGTACGAAGAGGGCAACACCGCTGCCGACATGGCGAAGAAAGCACAGGAGTGTATCTCCGGCAAGAACGATGTCATGATTTCTCTCGGAGGCTTTGGCGGGTACGTCACCTTCGGCTTCGACCACAGTGTGGTGAACGTCCACGGGCAGTACGACTTCAAAATCCTCGGCAACGCTTTCTATGCCGATGCCAATCCGCACCCCGAGAAGGGCAAAGGCGGCAGTTGCGAACCCGGCATCGTCATGGTCAGCCTCGACCGCAACCAGAATGGGCAGCCCGATGACGAGTGGTATGAACTGGCAGGCAGTGCTTATCACCACCCCGATACAAAGCACCACTATCAAATCACCTACTACCGTCCCGACTCTGACCATGTCGCCACGCCCAAGAAAGGCTCGCCTATCACCGACACCACCTATATCCTCTGGCGGGACAACAACCACCGGCAAGGCTTCATAGAGAAGAACATCTACCACAAGCAGGACTACTACCCCCGCTGGCTCAGCGACAGCATCTCTTTCACAGGCACCCTCCTGCCGCCCAATGCCGTGGACGAGTCGGGGCGCGGCAGTTACTATGTCCTCTATGCCTTCGACTGGGGCTATGTGGACAACCACCCCAACGACTCTGTCAACCGCATCTCTTTCGACATCGACTGGGCGGTGGACACCAACGGCAACCCCGTCCATCTGCCTTGTATCGACTTCGTCCGCGTCTATACTGCCGAGAACCAGACTTGCGGCTGGATAGGCGAGACCTCCACCGAACTGTCCCGCGCAGAAGACCTCCACATCGAAGAATCTATATGGTAATATGAAGAAAATATCTCTTTTCGCAGCCCTCTGCTGCATCACCATGGCGCAAGCCGAAACCACCTACAACTCAGGCGTTTTCATCCTCAACGAGGACTGGTACGGACACAACAACTCCACCATCAACCACCTCTCCACCACGGGGCAGTTCACCTACCGCATACTGCAGGCGGCTAATCAGGACACGCACTTCTCATTGGGCTGTACCTCGCAGTTCGGCGCTATCTACGGCGACCGTTTCTACATCATATCCAAGCAGGAGCAAGACCCGGGCGAGGGCAGCAACAGTCAGTGGCGTGGCGGACGCGTAGTCGTAGCAGACGCCAAGACACTCAAGGTCATCTACTCCATCCCTACCATCTTTGAGATAGACGGCAATTCTGCCGCCGACGGACGTGCCTTCGTCGGTGTGGACGAGACCAAAGGCTATATCGGCACCAGCAACGGCATCTTCATTCTCGACCTCGCCAGCGGCAAGATAGGCAAACGTATTGCCGGCACCGAGAACCCCCTCGTCAAAGGCGGCGAGAACAACTCCGACGGCACAGGTCCTCTCTACAACAACCAAATCGGCATCATGCTGCGTGCCTACGACTATGTCTTTGCCATTCAGCAGGACAAGGGTATCCACATCATCAACCCCGAGACCGACGAAATCATCACCACCATCGCAGGCTGCTTCTCCACCATGGTGCAGTCCAAGGACGGGCGTATATGGGCGGCACGCAACACCAATCCCGAGGCACTGACATACCCCTACGGCTTCAGCGGCGAACTATGGCAAGGCAACGAACTCCTTTGCATAGACCCCATCACCCTCCGGCAGTCCTCTGTCAATATCGCCCAACTGTCCGGCAACGCCGACCTCATCGTCGAACAGACATGGTATGCGTGGACGGCAGGCTCACTCTGTGCCGCACCGCAAGAGAACGTCCTCTACTTCACGTTCTCCGACGATATATGGGACTGGTACAACGGGCGCACGCATATATACAGGTACGATATTGACAACAGCAGTATCACCGAAATCTTCGACACCTCCACCCTCGGCGACTACTATATCTACAACAGCGGCACGCTGCGTGTCTCGCCCCACGGCGGCAACTTGTACGTAGGCTGCTTCCGCAACAACATCTCCGTCAACGACTGGGCATTCTTCCAAATCACCCCGCAAGGGGAACGCGTAGGAGCCTACACGCCTATCCGCAACTACTGGTACCCTGCCCTCTTCATCTTCCCCGACGTGTTCAAACCGAAAGTAACCAACTTCACACCCGCCACCGTCAATGGCGGACAGACCATCGCGCTGCCGCTCAAAGGCATGGCTACTGACAAGGACAACATGGACGTCGCCATCACCAAGCGTGTCCTCTCCGTCTCCGACCCGTCCGCTCTCTCTGCCGTTGTCCGCCGCGACACGTTGTTTGTCACCGCACTCGCCAATGTCGAGCAGTCGGCTTCCGTCGCTGTGCGCTTCAACTCCAATGGTCAGACCGTGGACAAGACGCTCTCTGTCAATATCCACCACACGCCGACAGCCCTCACGGAGCCCGATGCTGCCGTTTCCTTGCACACCGAGGGCAACCGCCTCTTCATTGCGGGCATCACGCAACCCGCCATGGTATCTGTGTTCGATATGACAGGTCGTGTCGTCTCCGCCACCTATGCTACCGGCGACATCAGTCTCTCTCTCCCGCAGGGCGTGTACATTGTCCGCATCGGCACCCGCACCCACCGCATCATCATCCAATAAGGCAAGCAGATACTACCTTGTTCTATCCACCCGTTATCCTCCCGTTATCCACTCGTTAATCACATACTAATCTCATACTAATCACATACTAATCACATACTAATCTCATACACTTAACCCGACAAGTACACGAGGGGGACGGGGTATGCCATTTTGTTGCCACAATTATGCAACCCTGATACCCCAATTACGCTACTATGATACTCTGATTATGCTACAATGAAACCCTAAATATGCTACATTGATACTCTGATTATGCTACGATGAGAGTGCCGAGTTGATAGACAATGAAAGCGGCAAGCCATGCCAAGACAAGCGAATTGACAACGGTGAAGGTTGCCCATTTCCAGTTGATTTCACGGCGGATAGTAGCAATAGTAGCCACGCAGGGGAAGTATAGTAATGTGAAGACGAGGAAGGCATACGCTCCCACCGGTGTGAGTGCAGTGGCTGACATATCACCTCCAAACAGAATAGCAAACGTAGCAGCAATCGCCTCCTTGGCAGGCAGACCGGTGAGCAGGCAGACCGACATACGCCAATCAAAGCCAAGCGGACGCATGACAGGTTCGATGAACTGCCCGATGGCTGCTAACCAAGATGTCTCGATGTGGTCGAGGTCGCCTGCGGGGAAGTACTCCAACGCCCAGATAATCACCGAGGCACACAAGACGACGGTGGAGATTTTCTTGAGGAAATCGGAGACACGGTACCAGATGTGCCCGCCAATGCTCTTCCACGTGGGCAGACGGAAAGCGGGCAACTCGTTGACCATATCATCGGCAGGTTTGCGGAACCACTTGGTTTTCTTCATAATAAACGCGAAAGCGAAACTCATGAGAATGCCAAGCAGGTAGAGGGAGAGCAGCACGAGGGCTTTGTAGTTCTCGAAAAAGGCATCGATGAAGAGGATATAGACCGGCAGTCGTGCCGAGCAGGACATGAACGGCACCATGAGCATGGTCAGGGCACGGTCTTTGGGGTCCCGGATATCCTTTGCCGCCATGATGGCAGGCACGTTGCAGTCGAAGCCCATCAGCATAGGTATGAATGAGCGTCCGTGCAGCCCGAGGCGGTGCATCATGCCATCCATCAGGTATGCCACCCGCGCCATGTAGCCTGTGTCTTCCATAAGCGAGAGGAAGAAAAACAAGATGATGATGTTGGGAAGGGCTGTGAGCAGTGAGCCGACACCTTGTATGATACCATCGCCCAAAAGGCTGCTCAGCCACCCTGCGGGCAGGGCTCCGATGCATAGGTCGTAGAGGGCGTCAATGCCGCGTTGCATGAGGTCTTGGAGGGGTTCGCCGAGCGTGAAGGTACATTCAAAGACGATGAAGAGTATGATGGCGAGAATGGGAAAGCCCGTCCATTTGTTGGTAAGTATTTTGTCAATGCGCTCAAGGCGTGTGCAGTGCTTGTCGTCCTTTGGGTGGAGCAGGGTTTGCATCAGCACACCGTGTACATAGCCGGCGTAGGCGTCCTCGTCGTGCTGCTCCCACGCGTGATAGACAGGGTGGTCGGTAGTGAGCGGTGCGGCATCGGTCTGCTCAATGTGGTGGAGTATCTCGCCTATACCCCGCCCTTTGCTTGCGCTCACCAACGCGAGGGGAACGCCTATCAGGTCTTGCATCTTGGGGAGGTCGAGCGAGTGCCCCGTCTTGAGTAGGAGGTCGTAGCGATTGAAAGCAAGCACCATTTTCTCCTCCTCGTCAATGATGTGCGGGGTGAGGAGCAGACTCTTTTCGAGGTCGGTGGAGTCCACGACCTGCAACACCACATCATACTGATGCCCGTGGAGTTTGTCAAGGTCGTGTATTTCGGTGAATTCCAGCGATTTACTTGCCAACCCAGCCTCTTGCCGAAGAGCATCTACGATAGCACTTTTTCCGCTATTCGCACTACCCACTACGGCGACATTTATTGTTTTTCTTTCTGAAATCATAATAGCAGTATTTGCATACCTATCAAACAGGCTGCAAAATTACTGCTATTGCACGGTGCGTACAATCCCCAAATATAGGGAAAACGCGGTTATGGATGTCTGTTGGGGTTGCGCGGGAACCAGCCCTTTTCGACGCGCTTCTTCTGCTCGAAGAGTTCCAATATCGACCAGAAGCAGGAGAAAGCAAATACTCCGAGTATGGCAGACAGGTACACATTGGCGATAAAAAGCGACACCACAGCAGCACCAATGCCCACCAACGCAAACGCCCACCAGCACCCTGTGCCTAAATAGTACTCCGCCTTGATGACAATGGGGTGGAACATACCAATGCACAGGAATGTGGCTAAGCCCAAAAGTATGCCTTCAAAATTCATAAATCCATCTCTTATAGGGTGCAAAAGTACAACTTTTTTTTCGATTGGGCAAGGAGACAATCATTATTGGTTGTAGGTGTGCATGCTGTATTGCGCGGAGGGGAGGTAGTTGACCCCGTACCATGTGATTTGCATGGCGGCGAAAGTGAGGGCAATGGCAACCAACAGAAACCAACGTGCACCCCGCTTGACAGGTATGTGCGTG
Organism: uncultured Bacteroidales bacterium; assembly: GCA_934725535.1. Lineage (GTDB taxonomy): Bacteria > Bacteroidota > Bacteroidia > Bacteroidales > Paludibacteraceae > Colicola. The sequence goes on from CAKVBV010000039.1 coordinate 18,546, forward strand.
CCGATGATGGTGATGAGCCACGTGACAGCAGCCCAACACTCTTTGGCATCCCACATCCAGTAGTCGCCCCATACATCTTTTGCCCATACCGCTCCGCAGAGCATTCCGATGAGCAGAAGCGACGATGCCGTGGTGAACAGGCTATGCGGCAGATTAGCCCAACGCCCCCGCAGAGGCTTGGCAATATCCACAATGGCTGCCACCAGTGCCATAGCCAGCAGCGAATAGGCAATCATATAGATGAGTATATGCGGGAAGAACCACAGGCTGCGTAGCGCTGGAACGAGCGTTCCGAGTTGCACACGTGCCAGCGATGCCGCTGTGAATATGCCCGCCAGAACGACTGCTACAGGGATGACATACCCGCTGTGCCATGCACGGCAGGTGGTGATAACCGCCCCAATCACCATCAAGACAAAGCCTATATATACCATCGGCAGCCACGGGTCGCGTACCAGTTGCAGGATACAATAGTCTTGCTGCCGGCGGTCGTAGTCGGCTTGGTATATCCACCAGCCGAGGTAGCGCGCAGGGTGATTGACAGAGGTTGTGATGCTCTGCTCTCCGTTTATCTCCAAGGTGGAGGTGTATTGCTTGGGACTCTTGCCGTCGTCGTAGTAGTCGATATGGAAGTCCCGCAAGCGTATGTCGAAAGGGAGTACTACAGGGTTGCCCTTTTCGTTGTAAGCCACCCGCTCGGTGGCGTGTCTGTCCGCCACTATCCTGACATCGGTCTTCACGACCGCTCCTATCATTCCGCCCAGCAATACGCAGCATAGTCCGAGGTGGCTGAGGGCGGCAGTCCATAAGGTGCGATGGCGAATATCCCGAATGCCTGCGACAGCCAGCAACAATGCGGCAGCCATTGCCACCGACACAAAGCACCACGAGTGATAAAGATGCACCGCCCACGTGCCTTCGACGATGAGCATCAAGATGAGCAGGAGCATAGTGATTGCCCCCGCCCATCTGAGTATTTGCGTGCCTTTAGATTGCATTGATAAAAGCCACTAAAGCGTCCCTGTCTTTCTTCGCGAGGTTGTAGAACTTCTTTGTTGACTCGAGTGCGTCGCTCTCCTCGCTGTAGCCGTGCCACATGATAGCCTCCACCACGTTGCGGGCGCGGGTGTCGTGCATACGTGCCTCATACGCGTCGCCGGTTATTTTTTGGTGCAGTCCGCGTCCCCACAGCGGTGTCGTGCGGCACCAGCCGGTACGGATATCCTTCTCCATACAGAGTTTGTGCTGTACAAAGTCGGTGTAGGGCCAGATGGTCTGGTAGGGATAGCGCGGCATATCGTTGTTGCGGGTGAAGAACTTGTTCGGGTCTTGTATGTAGTCCGCTCCGGTTGTCCACGACGGACGGTGGCACTCGGCGCAACCTATCTGTGTGAACAGTTCGCGTCCGCGCAGCACCTCTTTGTCCTTTACGTTGCGGGCGGCAGGCACAGCCAGACCGCGGTGCCATACCATAAAGTCGGAGTACTCGTCGTCCGACATCTCCACCGGCAGGTCGGTACTGGTCAGATAGTTGTAGATGTTCTGCTCCACGTTGTCGGTAAACCACTCGGCGTGCTCGTGGTCGGGGTCAATCTTCTCGATATAAGCGGGGAAACCGGCTTGCACATCGGGGTCTTTCGACGAGATGGTGGCGTAGTTCTTTCCTGCCAGGTCAAGGTAGTGGTAGCGTCGGTCGGAACGGGTTACGTTGGTGATGTTCCAGATAGCGTTTGCGCCCGCAGCGTCCAGGAGCGGTCCGCGCGACATAGCGTAGGTGTAGCGGCGTACGTACTTGGTGCCGTCGCCCTGCTTCGAGTTGGAGTAGTACGCCCCGTCTTTCCAGTTGCCGCCCTCGAACCATGCACTTTTCCAGTGTTTGAGGTAGCCTGCGGCGTAGGCTTTCTCCTCTTTTGCCCATTGGGCGGTGATAGAGTCGTCGGGGATAGCGTCGGTCAGACCGGTACCGAAGATACCGATGGTGTTCTCCAAGCGCACCTCATAGTCTCCGAGGTCGAGTTGGTCGGCGCCATAGACGGCACTCGCAGGCATAGTTACCTCAGGGTAGCGCAGTTCGAAGGTCTCGCCGTCGGCAAAAGCCATCTTGTCGCCGCTGGCGGCGCAGGTGCTGACCGTATGCCACGTAACGTTGATCTGGCTCTCGTCCAGCGGTGCCTTGAACGGTGCCACAGCGTGCAGTTGCGGCATACCTGCCACCCATGTCTTGTAGTTCTCGGTGGCGGGGTCGAAGATGACGAGCAGCGTACCGTTGCCTATCTCCGTGCTGTTGTACGTCCCCTCGTCCACCGATTTGCCATGCCCGTAACTCGGGTGGCAGTGCAGGCATGACGAGCGCACGTACACCGGTCCCAAGCCACCGCGTGTACCCGTGGTGTTGCTCATAAACTGCTTCTCGAACAGCGCTTCGCCTGCTTTGAACGACTCCATCCAGTTGCCGTTCTCCACCGACGGGGTCGGCTGCTCGTAAGCGTTGGAGGTCGAGAGAAATGATGTACCGAGTTTGCCGCCCGTGTAGTACCAATCGGGCAGTTCGGTGTCTTCGTTGGTGGGCTCGTTCTGACCGCCCTCCTCAATATGGCAACTTGCCAGCGCAAAAACGCTGACAAGCATACCTGTCATAAGATATGACTTTTTCATATTTGTATGGTTTGTTAATAATTACTCCTGTTCGCTCAGTTTGGCGTTTACTTTGTTGAGCACGTTCACCAAGTCGGTACCTACCACCTTCACAGCGTTGGTAGCGGCAGCCCCTTTGGCGTTGGCATCGAGGGCAAACGGCTCGGCAATCTGACCGATAGCGGCGATAGCGTCCTCGATAGCCTTTTTACACTCGGTGTCGAGGTTGGCGTCCACCGATTTGATGTAGTCCGATACCGACGCATCGCCTGCATTGCTGCCGCAGTATGCGTTTTGGATAGAGCGGATGTTGTCCCGGAAGTCCTCAATCGAGTTGAGCGCATACGGGCTCTCGATGTAGTTGCGGTCTTCCTCACTCGAAGCGTTGTTCGGACGACCGATCTTGGTGTTGCCCACCTCGTCGGCGATGTCGATACAGCCCTGAATCAGTTCCTCGGCAGCCTCCTGGTAGGTAGCGTACGTACCACCGGTAGCCACTTTCATATACGAGCCGTAGCCCTTGGCGAACTCCACGCCGTAGTCAATCTCCGCCTCTTCGAGGATGGCCTGTTTCTCTTCGGTTACATTGTCCACGCCTGCCCACGAAGCCTCGAGAGCCACCGTCTGGTTGCGCAGGTCCTCGGCTACAGCCACCAGGTAAACCAATTCGGCACGGGTGTAGGTCGAGATGTCGTGCGTGCGGACGTTGCTCTTGTCGGCGTTGTCGCCGGCATAGAGCATATACTCCACCGCGTGGAAACCGAGCAGACCATAGCCGAGTTTGTCGCCTACATAGTCGGCACCCTGCTCCTCAATCTGCTTCATCTGCTCTGCGTTGCCGAGCATAGCGTCCATACCGTCTTTGTCGAGAGGCCACGAGTCGATATGCGGGTCGATGTTGTGGTTGGCAGCGGGACCGAAAAGGAATGCCTCGCTCAACTCCCAGTAGCGTCGGGCAGCCGTCCACGACTCGGCAGCAGCCTTTACGTCGGCGTCTGTCAGGGTCTTTGCCTCAAACTTGTCGAAGATGTTTTCGCAGTTCTTGTACAGCGTGATGGTGGCGTCCGACAGGTTCTTGTAGGTGGCAATCACCGTATTGTCTACATACGGCGTCATTGCTGCCTTCAAGGCCGTCTCTTTGGGTGAATCCACTTCCTCCTTTTTGTCTTGGTTGCACGAGGTCAGACTCGTGGCTGCTACTGCGAGCAGCGTTGCATAAAAGAAAATCTTTTTCATTGTTGTTTGTTAATTATTGTTACATTATCGTTTGCTTACCCTTTTTGTACCCTGTCGATATACCTAATATCGGCTACCTGTCCCTCTGACACTACCCTACCACTCCCCTACCACACGCCTCTTTTATATCTCTTTTATATCTCTCTTATATCTCTTTTGTGCCCTGTCTATCCCTTGCTCATCCCTTGCGTATCCCTT
>CAKVBV010000040.1 GCA_934725535.1 uncultured Bacteroidales bacterium
GTTTCGGTACCCTCAACAAGGGCTGACAGGGGGGCAAAAATATACCCCAAAATTGCGTTTCTAAATGGACACTATAGTCTCTTAGTACTAAACGCATAATAAGAGACCGCCTAAGGTTGTCAGGCGGTCTCTTATGATATAAGGCGTTATGCCTACGCTGTTAGAAATAGAAACTTACGTAGAGGTTAGCACCGATATTGTCTGTGCCAAAGTGGAAACCATGGCTGGCAGGTGCTTCCAGATTGGTAAAGGTAGTTACCTCTGCTGTAAGGGTGTTCCAACCCTCATAGGTGGTAGCACGTGCAGGATTGATAGTATAGACAATATCCAAGTTTACGTTAGCACCCAAGGCAATCTTCGGAGCCACAAACCACTCCACACCGATAGAAGCATACGCCCCTACCGAATGCATCAAATCCTGTGATTGGTACGACAAGGCACGCGCTTGAAGGTATCCCGGAGTCTCCCTTGTACCAGGCAGTGTAGTATAGCCCGGCATATTGGAGTTAGCCAATGGTTTCTGGTTCCACTCAGTAATAGCATTACCATACGAGAAATCATATTTCTGTGTGCCTAAAGCATATACCAAGCCACCACCAAAGACACCCTGTACCGGCAACTTCTTACCTACGCGATACTCTACTCCGAGGGCAAAACTACCAGACATACTTTTCGCTTTGAATTGGTCGGTTACCAAAGCAGTACTCAACGGGTCAGCCTCTAATGCGGCTTGGTCCACTACATAGTAGTTATTAGTACTCGTATTGAGTCCGAAACCGATATTGGCACGTATTCCCAAGTTATCCGTTACCATATATGTTCCCATCACAGACACCAAAGAGGGTGTGAGCAACGGTTCGCCTGCAAAATTGTTCAGGTTGTTGTCTTCTGTCCCATTGAACAGGTTCCCTACAAAGTATGCCAAGGGGTCCAATGAGAAACCTATCGACATGTCTCCTGCAGCGGGAAGCCACGTGCTATAGTCACGTTTTCCGCGTTCTTCCGGGCTTGCTTTCTCACCGGCAAATAGCGGTAAGGTCAAGGCACCTGCAAGAACTATTCCTAATATACGTTTCATAATACACATAATTTATTGTATAACAAATTACTTGCTAAATACGCCTGTAGAGATATTCCAACCTACATTGGTAGATTCATACAGGTTATTACCCTGTTCATCATATTTTTTGGTGATTCCATAGATATTATTTATATCTTCTGCTTGATATTCCATCACCAACTTGAAATTAACTCCCAGCAGAACATTTATATCTGCTACAGTCATTTTCCCGCTTGCTTTTTGATAAATACCATTCAACTTTTGGGTGCTCCATAATGATGCATAGTCATTTTCAGATGCTATCCATTTCTTGTAGTAATGAGTAAATTCTGCCACATAAGGCGTAGCCTCCACTTCTACTTTACAATTCGTCAAATTCCAGTCATCGTACAGTTTAGCGGTGATGCTGAATGTACCCTTATTTAGGTTGGTGTTATAAACAACTTCTCTGTCGTCATCCGGATTGGTGTTAGTAATTGTTACAATAACCTTTGTTGCGGCGGGGTCTGTCTCGTTGTATTTCAGTGTCCAAAGATTTACTGCGTCTTCAGGGATTATTTCATTGGCAATAGTGACAAGACCTTCTATCTTCAGTTCCTGATTGCGGGTAGTTACATCGTCTACATCATAGGCATTTACCATAACTGATACTGTTTTCACATCCTTATTAGCGACATCCACGGACTGCGTTGTTGAAGCGTAATGTACAGTCAATGGGAAGAGTTCGCCATCTATCAAATCGTTGTAGGTAGCCTCAAACTCGCGTGTTGTCAGAGTGTAGGTGCTACCATCCTTCTTAACAGGTACAACCAATGAGTATTCGCCTTGCGCGTTGGTAGTGGTTTCGAAGACATAATCTGCGTCTGTGAGTACCACCGATACTCCGTTAGCATATCCGTTTTCCAACACGAATTCGGTTCCGACCTTCTTGTAACCTGCGTTATAAAGCACTTGACCTTTGACGGTAGCCTCGCCAGCGATATCCACATCGGCAGCAAGCAAGAAATTGGTTGTTATTTTTTTACCAGTCGTTAAAGTCAGAACTTCCGAACGAGGAGCGGTGTACCAAACGCCATCTACGGTCAGTACTTGCGGTTGTACCGTTACAGCGATTGCTTTCGTTCCTACAGGAATTTCGAGGGTGTACTCACCATTCTCGTTTGTTGTAGCCTCAAAGACTTTCACACCGGTAGAGGTAGAGGAGTACTCCGAATAGTTGACCTCAGCACGAACAGAAGAGCCAGCCATAGGAACAATAGATGTCTGGTTGCCATCTTTGTTGATTGTGACAACACCGGAAATAGTTGCTTTGTTTCCGATTTCCTCGAAGTCGAGAGTTGATTGCTCCGGATTCTCGCAGCCAACCATGGCTAAAAGAGCCAGTGCGGTTAATAAAATACCATTTTTCTTCATAATGATTGAAAATAAAAAAGTTAATAAATAAGTTTATTGTTTTGTTTTATCCTAAATTCAACGATATTGATATGGTTAATAAAAAAGCGTCATTGTGCTCCTTGTTTCGTATTAACGGTGCAAAGGTACGACTATTTTATTACATTGACAAATAAATCTGTATTTTTCTGCTAAAATTTTATATTCGTCCGAAATTATGTGAGTCGGGTGGGGTGTATCCACCCGTTATCCACTCGCTATCCACCCGTTGCTGTTTCGTATTTACAAGCATTTATAATTATGTCATCAAGGGGGGATTTATGGTGACGCGAGAGAAGCGATTTGGTTGATGGCGACGCGAGCCGCGCCAAGGGTATTTACGATTTTACGATTTACGATGTAGGATTTGGAAGGGGCTATACTTTTTTAACGACGCGAGCCGCGTCGTCCCCCAATATTCTCTCGGCAATCACATACTAATATCATACTAATCACATACTAATCACATACTAATCACATACTAATATCATAGTCTTGACTCGATAATTACCCGACCCCATCAGAGAGGGGGTCGGGTAAAGGATGGGGTATGTGCCGAAAGGATTAGCGGTAAAGGGCGTAGAACGTGAGGTTGCCATTCACCGTCTGTGTGCCAGTGGTGGTGAAGAGGTCTGCGGGCAAGACGAAGGGGTCGTAGTAGCCATCGTGGGTTGTCCAGCCGATGAACTGCATACCTTCGCAGGCAATGACCTCTGCGGTGGGCAGGCGGAGGAGTTCGCCCTTATCGTAGCCTTGTTCCTCGAGGAGTTCGCCATCGGCTATCCAACGGACGGTATAGGGTTTGGCAGGTGCTACGGCAGGGATGACCAATATCTCTACATCGCCTGTGACGGCAGGAATGGTGAGCATGTAGTCGGTGTAGGTGAAGTGGGTGCCCATAGTGAGCGTAGTGCCGCCCATAGTAACATCGAGATGGTCGGCGGTGGAGATGATATAGCCGTTGGCGGGTGTGATGGTCAGCGTGAGGGGTTCGCCCTTCTTGACAGTGCCGCTCTCGGAGGAGACGGTGCAGTGCTCATAAGCGACCTCGTAGTCCCATGTGGTGGCGTTGGGGTCTTTGATGTAGGTGAGGGAGATGTTGCCGTCGGTCTCGGTGATGTTGGAGAGCGGCTTGCCGGCAATGGTCGTTGAGGTCTTGCCTGTTGTGCCGGGGAAGGGGTCTCGGGATTGCCCGATTTTGGTCTTGCTGCCCGATGCGGAGATGACGGTATAGCGCGGACTGTTGTCGGTGTTGTTGGGCTCGTTGTCGTCCCAAGCCGTCTGACTGTAGTTGACATACCAGACGAGGAGTCCGTGTCCGGGCAGGTGGGTGTCCCAGCCCGACTGCTGACGGTTCTCGATGTAGTAGTTGACGCCCGCGGTGGTAGCCGATTGGAGGGTGTTGGCAGTGTTGAGTTGGTAGGCGACATGGGTGTCTGCTCCCGCAGCGGGAATGGTCAGCACGCTTTGGGTGTTGCCGATGTTCAGGGGAGTCTGCCAGCCGAAGAAATACTTCTCGTGGATGCTATAGTTGGGCGGGCAGTTGCCGTCGCCGTTGTAGGAACCGCTGTCCATGATGTCCCAGTCGCCCGGGGTGCGCCCGTCTTCGGAGTTGGTTCCATAGTCGGTGTCGTAGTAGTCCGGCAGACCAAGGACGTGGCTGAACTCGTGGCAAAGGGTACCGATGCCGTTGCGTTTGCCCGTAGAGCCGTTGAGTTCGCCGGAGCAAGCGTAGTTGTTGATGTAGAGCCCGTCCACCTTGCATTGCGCCCATGTGTAGGTGCAGTTTTTATAATGGATAGCCGATTCGATGTTCCAGTTGTGGGGCCAGATGGTGTTGGTGCTCCCCCCATCGGCTTCGCCCTTGCCGGCATAGATGATATAGACGAAATCGACATAGCCATCGTTGTCGTTGTCGTACTTGGTGAAGTCCACACCGAACTGCGTGTCAGCGAGTTTGCAGGCTTCGATAACCATGTCGCCCGGGTACATGTCGTTGCCTTCGCTATCGTTTTTGCCGTAGTAGGCGTAGTTCTTGGTGAGGGTTACGGGTCCGACCACGTCGAAGGTGGGTGTGTAGGCTCCGTGAGACTGGTCGGTGAAGTACTTGCGTGCCGAGCCGTAAGCCCCGTTGTAGGTGTAGGAGTCGGCGTTCATCATCTTGTCCATCTCCGCTTGTGTGTTGGCGGATTGGTACTTGGAGTCCTTGAAATTGACGAGGATAAACAGTCCGCGGGGTGCGAGGTTGATGCCCCCGACCTTGTTCGGACGGCTTTGCCGTTTGGGCGATGCCTTGCGGCGTGCAGCGATGGTCTGCGGGGAGGGTTGGTTTTCAACCACTTGCCAGTAGCCATCGGCGTTCTCGCGGACGATGTCGCCTGCGCGGTTGGTGTAGAAATGGTAGAACTCGTCGCCGTTGAGACGCACTTGGATAGTGGTGCCGTCGGGTTGTGTCTTGGTTTGCCAGCCGCGGTATGCAGGGACTGCAAAGATGGATGTGGCAGACAGGAAGAGTGCCACCGATATGATGATTCTTGATTTCATTGGATTGCGATATGAAACATTAATTAGCCATATAATTAGTCATTAATTATGCGTCCTGTAGCGTTGTAGGTTTTGTCATTGACCATAATGTAGAGGTAGCCGTCGCGCAGCACTTTGGTGGCAGCGGTGCGGATAGTCGGGGTGTCTATCCCAGACTCAGTGGGGGTCTCTTTCCACTGCGGGACAAGGGCGACATCTGCCGCAGGCATGGTGAACGGGTCGCCAGCCTGATAGATTTTGCCGTTGTACAGCCAGCCTGCAAAGATGTGCCCCTCTTTGGTCGGGGTGCCTGCGGACAGGGTGATGACTTCGCCCTCTTGGCAGGTTTTGCCGCCCAAGCAACGGGTGGTATTGCCTGCAAAGCCCTCATAGATAAAGGTATAGCCGGCAGGTTTCTCCAAGCGGTAGAGTTGCGGGAGGAGCATCACGTTGGTAGCGTTTGATGTGTACGTAGTGAAACGCGGGTTCTGGACATTGTAGAGGAAGCGTCCGCAACTGCTTGTGGTGCTTTGGATAGTGGCAGTTCCGTCGCGGGATATGCTGATGTTCCATGTGGTGGTGCCACTGCCCCATACGACTGTCTTCACCTTGGTAACCCCGAGCAGTTTGCCTGTTGTGTTGGAGAGCGTCCATGCGCCTTCTTTGCCGCCCAGCGTGAGAATGACGGTTTCGGTGCCAAGAGCGGTAATCTCGTCATTGGAGAATGCGGTGTTGGTCGTATCCATATATGTTTTGCCGCTCGCGATGTCAGCAGCGGTTACGCTTTGGCTACTGCAAGCAATCACAAGTTGGTCGCCCGCTTGGAGCGTGGAGGCGTCGGTTACCAATCGCCACGTGTCGGCATATATAGTATGTGTAGTGCCGAACAATAGTGCACACAATGTACCCAATAAAAGTTTTTTCATGATGTGTATTTTGTTATCTGTATTTGTTTTCTGTTATATCTCCCAACATAGAGAGGTAACTCTCGTAACGGGAGAAGGCTATGTTGCCGCTCTTGACCGCCTCGCAGACGGCACAACCGGGCTCGTCGAGATGGACGCAATCCGAGTAGCGGCAGTCGCGCCCGACGCGGAATATCTCGCGGAAGTAATGCCCTACCTCTTCGCGCTGCATATCCAAGACACCAAAACCCTTGATGCCCGGGGTGTCGATGAGCCAAGAGACTCCCCCTGTCCCCCTCAGAGAGGGGGCTGACAGTGAGATATCTGTCATGACGACGCGAGCCGCGTCGTCCCCCAAGGCACCGCTTCTCAATTGCACATCGGGTATTGGCAGCGGGTACATCTCGGAGAAGGTGGTGGTGTGCATACCCTTGTTGTGGGCGGTGGAGATGGTGCCAGTGCGGGTGACTTCGCGTCCCAAGATTGCGTTTAAGAGGGTGGATTTGCCTACGCCAGAGTTGCCAGAGAGGAGACTGACTCCCCCTAACCCCCTCAGAGAGGGGGGAACCATATCGGGTGAAGGGTGTTCTACACCTCCTGCGAAGACATGGAGTAATGCTTTGTAGTCATCACTTTGGGTATCTAATGCGGAGATGGCGTAGGTCTTATAGCCAATGCTCTCATAGAGTGCGCGGAGGTCAGCCAACTGCTGCCGCTCGTTGTCGGTGAGCAGGTCCACCTTATTAAATATAAGGCACGCGGGCACGCGGTACGCCTCGCAGGTTGCCATGAAGCGGTCGATGAAGGTGGTGGAGGTCTTGGGGTGGTTGATTGTGACCATGAGTGCCGCCAAGTCGATGTTCGCTGCCAAGATATGCGACTCGTGACTGAGGTTGGTACTGCGCCGGATGATATAGTTCCGACGGTCATAGACCTCTGTAATCCAGTGCGTTGCGTCGCCTTGTGCCGATGTATCCCCTTTCACCACCTCCACATAGTCGCCTATGGCTACAGGGTTCGTAGAGCGGATACCACGGATACGGAAGTTGCCCTTCACACGGCAATCCAACGTACTGCCGTCTGGAAACCAAACACCGTAACTGGTGCCAGTGGATTTTATAACAAGTCCTTTCATATCAGAACGCCTCTGTAGCCGTGAGATAGAAACTATATGCCTTAACCGTGTCCCAGCGCGGGTCCACGTTGCTGCGCGCGAGGTCGAAACGGATGTTCACCTTGGCGCGGTTGATACTCATACGCAGTCCGAGTCCGTAACTGACTTTCGGCACAGCCCATTGCCAGTCGTGAATGTCGTACACATCGCCTATTCCCGCGAAGACTGTGGCGCGGAAGATAGTCCATATCGGGATGCGCATTTCGGTTTGCAGAGCCATCATGAGGTCGTCGCGGAACATGCTCTTGTTGATGCCGCGCAGTCCGTCCTGTCCGCCCAGTCCGGGCAACATCGGGTACGGCGTATCGCCTGCCGACAAGGCACATTGGCTGCGGAACTGCCATGCCCACGTGAAGTCATAAGGCAGGGGTACGAACTGACGCAAGTCGATATGCAGCATAGTGATACGCGCACTGCTGCCGAGGGCTCTCTCATAGTGTGTGAGGGCGGCTTTGAAGAACAGTCCGCGGGTGGGGTAATAGACTCGGTCGCGGGTGTCGTACTGCGCCACGATGCCCAGTCCCCATTGCGTGGAGGTGGGGTGTGCCGTCAAGGAGTCGGGCAGTCCTGTCTGCTGGTGCTGAAAGTCGAACAAGGGTCCTACTGACCAGTTGCCACCTACCGATATGCGCGTCTGTATGTCCACATATCCGCGTTTGAGGTCAAAAGGCAGCCCGCTACGCAGCATACCGATGCCGGTGGTTCCCTGATTACCAATGCCATAGAACGCAGTAGGGCGGTGGTTGTAGCCTGCACGATACTGCAACTGCCACGGTGTGCGCCCGCCGAAGTAGATAGTGCCGAGCGTGTTGACATACCACTGGTGCTTCAATGTGTATGCCCCGTCCAACTGTACGATAGAGGTCTTCTGCTGCCCTGGCAGACAGAAATACCCCTGTGCCGCTGCTCCGAACTCCCACGAGGTCTCGGGCGTGTAGTTGATGACCGGTATGCCCATAGCGGGTAGATTGACAATGCTATCCAAAGACACTGCGCGGGACATCGGGCAAGCCAATATCCCAAACGCTATTACAATAGCACTACGCCGATTGCGCAATGCCGTTGACAGCCAACTTGCTACGCCTTGTTTTCTCATCATGAGCCTATACGGTCATGATGTCTTTTTCCTTCTTGGCGTAGAGTTCGTCAATCTGCTTCACGTACTTGTCGTGAAGTTTCTGCACCTCGTTCTCGGCATCTTTCTCCGCGTCCTCGGGCAGCCCCTCTTTGATTTGCTTTTTCAGCGTTTCGATGGCGTCACGACGGGCATTGCGCACACTCATCTTGGCGTTCTCCGCCTCGCCCTTGCATTGTTTTGCCAACTCGCGGCGACGCTCCTCGGTGAGCGGGGGCATGACGAGACGGATGCACTCGCCGTTGTTGTTGGGGGCAAGTCCGATATTGGAGTTGATGATGGCACGCTCGATGGCGGGCAGCATCTTCTTCTCCCACGGCTGAATCTGAATGGTGCGTGCGTCGGGGGTGGTGATGGTTGCCACGTTGGTCAGGGGCGACATCTGCCCGTAGTACTCCACGCGCACGGGGTCCAAGATACGTGTACTTGCCTTGCCTGCACGGATATGTGCCAGAGCATCGTCCAAGAACATGATTGCCGATTGCATCAGTTCCTCGGCATCGCTTTGAATTTTGTCAGGTTCAATCATATTTGTATTAGAGTTAAAATGTTCTACTTTACGGCTTCACCAGTGTGCCTATCTGCTCGCCGTCCATCACCTTTTCGAGGTTGCCGACGGTGTCCATATCGAACACATAGATAGGCATCTTGTTCTCGCGGCACATGGTGATGGCGGTGAGGTCCATCACTTTGAGATTGCGTTGCAGTACCTCGTCGTAGGTTATCTCGGTGAACTTGGTGGCGGTTGGGTCTTTCTCGGGGTCGGCGGTGTAGATACCGTCCACACGCGTGCCTTTCATCATCACATTGGCTTGCAACTCAATGGCGCGCAGCACGGATGCCGTGTCGGTGGTGAAATACGGGTTGCCCGTACCGCCTGCCACGATGACCACGTTGCCTTTTGCCATCAGCCGCAACGCTTTGGCGGTGCTGTACAACTCGCCTATCGGTTCCATACGGACGCTGGTCAGCACGCGCACTTTCTGCCCGATAGCCTCCAAGGCTGAGGACAATGCCAGCGAGTTTATCACCGTCGCCAACATACCCATCTGGTCGCCCTTGACGCGGTCGAAGCCCTTCTGTGCGCCCGATAGTCCGCGGAAGATATTGCCGCCGCCTATCACAATGCCAATCTCCACGCCGCGCTCGGCAATCTGCCGGATTTGACGGGCATAGTCCGCCAACCGCACCTCGTCGATGCCATACTGCTTCTGCCCCATCAGGCTCTCGCCCGACAGTTTCAGCAGGATTCGTTTGTATTTCTCCATATCTTTTGTTCTTTTGTTATCCGACCATTTTGTATGCTGCAACCAAATGCATAATCACGCATCATTGCAATTTTCCGCAAAGATAATACAAAAATAAAGAAAACCCAAATTTTATGGAATGTTTTCTCTGTTTTTTGTCAAAATAGCGCATTTTGTATATCCGGTATGTCTTATTTCGGTTTGGTGGGAGCCCGATACGACGGAAGAGGAAAATTCAGGGGCTGCAACAGACAATCGCCATGACAGCAAGGAGTATACAATGTTTTTTACGTCAATTGCGCTGATTTTTGTTGTCTTGATTATCACCGACTTACAAAGAAAATGCAAAAATAATGCAGAAAAATTTGGATTTTCTCCGTCTTTATATTATCTTTGTATCCGAACTTGGGATAGTAGTGGGGTGCGTAATGAGGTGAAGCAGTGGAGTGTATAGTAAATAAGTTCGACACGTAAGGTTTCATATATCTTGTATTCGTTTTGAGGAGCGTGTGGAAGAGGATGTATAAGTGGCAAGGAGGGTTGCTGTCTGTTGTTGTGTGGGTTGTGGATGTTTTTGAGGAGGCGAATTGCTGTTAGTTATTGACTATGTATTGGTGTAGTGGGTGCTATGATATGAGATTTAATGGCGGTTTAATGGGCATTAGTGGAGACTTGTTGCGTATCTCAAAATAAATGCGTAACTTTGCGGGCTAAATATGGGGCGAGTTGCGGGGGGAATGGAGATTAGAGAGTAGTGGGTAGGGAGTAGGGAAATAGAGAGTGGGGGAGAAGGGCAACGATGTAGAAAGGTATTAGTATTAAGGCAATTAGTTGAATATAAAATCAATAGTGTAATATGAAGCAAACATTTCTAACCGTGTTGGCGCTGGGCATAACAATGACAGCGTTCGGACAGGAAGACCAAGTGTTGATGACCGTGAACGGGCAACCCGTGATGGCATCGGAGTTTGAGTACATCTACGAGAAGAACAACCAAGAGAGCAGCCTCGACCAGAAGTCGGTGGACGAGTACCTGGACTTGTTCGTGAACTTCAAACTGAAAGTGGCAGAGGCGGAAGCGCAGGGCGTGGACACCACAGAGGCGTTCCGCAAGGAGTTGCGCGGCTATCGTGCGCAAGCCATACCCAAGTATATGCAGGACAACGAAGCCATTGACAGCCTCGTGGTGATGAGTTACAAGCGTATGGCGAACCCGCGCCGTGCAGCGCATATCGCCATCGAGTGCCACCAAGATGCCGACTCGGCAACCGTGGCAGACGCGTTGGAGCGTATCAATATCGCCCGTGAACGTGTGACGGTGGGTGTGCCCAAGAAAGTAGGCAAGGGCAAACGTGCCAAGACCGTGCAGGTGCCGGAGGACTTCGGCACCGTGGCTATGGAGGTGTCGGACGACCCGCAGGCGAAAGAGACTAAGGGCGAAGTGGGCTGGATACAGCCGTTCCGCTATGTGTATGTGTTCGAGAATGCTGTTTACAACACGCCCGTGGGTGGTGTGACCGAGGTGTTCCGCACGCCCTACGGCTTCCATATCGCCAAAGTGGAGGAGGAGCGTCCTTACGAGGAGGTGCATGCAGCGCATATCATGAAGATGACTCCGCGTGGTAATGCCGACAAGGCTGCCGGTGCCAAGATGCAGATAGACAGCCTGTACAAGGTGGTGATGAGCGGTGCGGACTTCGCCGAAGTGGCAAGTCAGAACTCTGAAGACCGCGGTTCGGCAATGCGCGGTGGCGACCTCGGCTGGTTCGGACGCGGCATGATGGTGCAGCCGTTTGACAGTATTGCCTTCGCTATGGAGAAGGGCACTGTCTGCGAACCGTTCCTTACCCGTTTCGGTTGGCACATCATCAAGAAATATGACGAGCGTGGTATCCAACCGTTGGACAGCCTGCGCCCGCAACTGCTCAAGAACGTGCAACGCGACGAGCGTCTGCAAGAGGCGGACAAGAGTTTCCTGCGTAAGACACGCGCCGAGTACAATCTGCCCGCCACGATGAGCGATGCCGACGTGCGTGCGTATGCAGATGCTCATTTGGAGGAGAAATATGCCGACCTGCGTCACCTCGTGCAGGAGTACCACGACGGTATTCTGCTGTTCGACGTGTCGCTGCGTGAGGTGTGGGACAAGGCAAATCAGGACAAAGAGGGGCTGGAGAAATACTTCAAGCAGCACCGCAAAGAATACACATGGGACGCGCCGCGCTACAAAGGCTTCGTCATCTATGCCAAGAACAAGGTGGCAGCCAACAGTGCCAAGCAAATCATCAAAAGCGCAAACCCTGATTCTATCATGAGTTACCTCAACCGCCGTGTGAACGTGGACAGCATAACTTATGTCAAAGTGGAGCGCGGTCTGTGGACCGAAGGTAAGAATGCTGCGGTGGACGTGTACGGCTTCAAGTCGAAGACTGCCGAATACACTCCGACGGAGGAGTTCCCCGTGGTGATGGTGGTGGGCAAAGTGCTGAAAGCCCCGCAGGAGTACACCGACGAGCGCGGCAAGGTGACTACTGACTACCAGGACTACTTGGAGAAACAGTGGGTGGCATCACTGCGTGAGAAATACCCTGTGGTCATCAATCATGAGGTGCTTGAGCAACTGAAAGCCAAATACACGAAGTAAATGAAGTGGCGTGTCCTCATACCCTCGCTGTGCGTGCTGGTGCTGGTCAATGTGCTGGTGCAGCACTGCGTGTGGCGGTGGGATATGACGGACGACCACCGCTATAGTCTGTCGGCTCCGACCAAGACGCTGCTCGGGCAGTTGGACGCTCCTATGCAGGTGACATTGCTCCTCGACGGCGACCTCAACGCAGGGTTCACACGGCTCAAACACGCCACCGAAGAGATGGTGGAGGAACTGAGTGTGTATGCCGCCGCGCCCGTCACCGTGCGCTACGAGACGGAGCATATCCCGCAAGGACTGAAGCCGACCGTCATTCACGAGCGCACCCGCAAAGGGCAGACGGCGCAGACCACCGTCTATCCGTATGCCGTGGTGCAGTACCGGGGCAAGTCCGCCGTGGTGGAGTTGCTGCGCAACAACCGCGGTCTGAGCGGCGAGGAGAACCTCAACCTGAGCATTGAGAACCTCGAGTTTGCGTTTGTGGAGTGTATCCGCAGTCTCATGCAGACGAAGGTGGAGAAGGTGGTGTTCCTCGAAGGGCACGGCGAGTTGCCCGAAGAGAATGTGTGGGACATCAGTCAGGCACTGGCGCACTACTACCAGATAGACCGCGGCACGCTCGGCAAGGAGACAGGTGTGCTGGACGGCTACAAGGCGGTCATCATCGCCGACCCGCTAAAGCCGTTCTCGGACGAGGACAAGTATATCCTCGACCAGTATCTTATGCAAGGCGGGCGTATCCTGTGGGTGCTCAACGGGGTGCGGTTCTCTACCGACAACCTGTCGGAGCAGGGGACGACACCCGTCATTCCGTTGGACCTCAACCTCACCGATATGTTGTTCCGCTACGGCGTGCGGGTTAATCCTGCCTTGGTGCAGGACCTGCAGTGCCTGCCTGTGCCTGTGGACGTATCGGATGACCCCAATCAGCCCAATTGGCAACCGATGCCGTGGACGTATGCACCGCTGTTGCTCACCTCGCAGACATCGCCCGTCACGCGCGGTGTGATGCAGGTTACGGCTACGATGGCATCGTGCCTTGACCTTGTGGGGGAGAATGACGGACTGCGCAAAGAGATACTGTTGGCGACCTCGTCGGCAAGCAAACTGACAGGCACACCCGCTGAGGTGGATTTGAGTCTCGCCACGGGTAACGAAGAGGAGTTTCGCTACTCGTTTATCCCTGTGGCAGCCAGCATCGAGGGCGTGTTCCCGTCGCTGTATGCCCATCAGATGCCGCCCGAAGACTTGACGGTCACGGCACCGCTGCGCAAGACCGGCGAGCCGACCAAACAGGTGGTGGTGGCAGCAGGCAGCGTGATTCGCAACGAGTGGGATGATAGATTAAAACAACCTGTGCCATTGGGCTATGACCGCTATACGCGCACACAGTTCGGCAACCGTGACTTTCTGGTCAATGCCGTACTATACCTGACTGACGACACGGGGTGGATGTCCCTCCGCCAGAAAGAGGTGACGCTGCGCCTGCTCAACGACCAACGTGCCCGCAACCAACGGGTAATGGCGCAGGTGGTGAGCATTGTGGTGCCGCTGGTGCTGCTCGCCATCACGGGCGGGGTCGTGCTGTTGATACGTAAACGCCGCTATACAAAATAAGAATGAAGCAACAACTGAGATATATCTGTCTGACAATCTGTGCGTTGATAGCCTCCTTGGCAATGATGGCACAGACACATTCCGACTGCCCCTTGGACACCATACAGGGCAAAATATACTATCGCTACACGGTGGAGAAGAGCGTGGGACTGTACCGTATCAGCGTCAATTTCGGTGTGTCGCAGGAGGAGATACTGCGTGCCAACCCCGAGTTGCAGAAGCGCGGCTTGCGCTATGGAGAGGAGATATTGGTGCCTGCCAAGGACCTGCCTGTCACCACACTGCCTATGCCCCAACCGAGCAAACCCGTAGTGGTGGCAGCCCCCATAGAGGAGCAGCCCGCACCTCAGACTGTAGAGGAGCAGAAACCCGCTAACCTACAACCAACCTCTAACCAACCACCAACAAAAGTGGAGGAGGAGTCGGCTTTGTTGGGCGACATGGAACCGCCGATAGACGACACCTTATATATAAGTGATGGTGATACCGTGGCAATGGACAGCCTTGTGATGGACAGCACCGCCATTCGTATTGCGGTGATGTTGCCGTTCCACACCCATGCCGTGAAGCGCGAGAAGGATATGGAGCGGTTTTACGACTTCTATGCGGGCGTGCTGATTGCGGTGAACGAGGTACAGGCGTCGGGACAACCCATTGAGGTCTATACCTACGACGTGGGCAAAACGGCGCACAAGGTCAGCGAGGTGCTGGAGCAACCGCAGATGCAACGTATGGACGCTATCATCGGACCTGTGTACAACGCCCAAGTGGCAACGGCGGCTGAGTTCGCACAGCGCGACAGCACACTCCTGTTGGTGCCGTTTATCTCGCACATCGAGGGGATTGCACACAACCCGTATATCTTGCAGTTCAACCCGTCGGAGCAGACCGAGGCAGACACTTTGGCGCGCTACCTTGCGCAGCGTGGCGATAGCGTGAACTGCATACTCATCGAGACTAGAGAGGGTGAGTCCGTGCCCGCAGGCGTAGCAGCATTGCACCGCGCATTGGCGGAATATCATGTGCCGACTACTACCACCTCCATTCGGGCGATATTGCAGGACTCGCTGGATGGCGTGTTGCGCCCCGGTGTGGAGAATATATTTGTCTTCAATACAGAGCGTTACGGCAACTTGCAGGCGTTGCTTCCGCACTTGTCGTTGGCGGCACAGGCATATCCGATTACCCTGTTCTCGCGCTACTCATGGCAGCGGCAGAATATCCCGTTCCCGCAGATATACACGTCCGTATTCTCGCTTAGCCCCAATGTGTCGGACTACTATGAGGACACGTTCCGCCAGTATTTCGACTATGAACTGGTGTCGCACCACCCGCGGTTTGATTTGTTGGGCTATGACCTGACGCGCCACCTCTTGCACATCGTACAGACCTTGCGGGCGGACGAGCATGCCGATATGCCGACTGTCATCACCAAGGATGTGTTCTACGGCACGCAGTCGAATATCCGCTACAAGCACCTCGGCGGGCAGGGCGGGTATGAGAACGAGAATATCCACATCATTCGCAAATGACAGGACGTCGGCACATAGCGATATGGGTGCTGCTCTTGTCGGGCATGGCACTTGTGGCACAGCCGCGGTTGCGCACGCCGGAGATATATGTGGGGGCGCAGGCGGGAGTATTGGCATCTATGGTGAACTTCTCCCCCACGGTGGAGGGGATTGACCCGCTGACGGCACCGCTCACCCTGAATGGCGGATTGGTGTTCCGATATGCTGGACACAAGGTGTGTGCCATTCAGGTGGAAATCAACTATATGCAGCGCGGTTGGCATGAGGGTATTGCTGCCACTGACTCCACCGCGGGCGTGGACTACCGTCGCCAACTGCATTACATCGAGGTTCCATTGCTTATGCATCTGTACTTTGGCAAGGAGCATTGGCGGGGATTTATCAACCTCGGACCGCAAGTGGGGTACTGCTTTATGGACCGTCAGTCGGGTACGCAATCCACAATAGATACGCATCAATACGACCCCATACAACAGCGTTTTGACTGGGGCATAGCGGGCGGATTGGGTTTTTACTACCGCCATGAACGGGTAGGGCTGTTTCAGTTGGAGGCGCGGTTCAATTACAGCATGGGCGGAGTGTTCAATACGCATTTGGGCGACTATTTCAGCAGTGCCAACCCCATGGATTTGAGCCTGAACTTCGCCTATATGTGGCAGGTGAAAGTGAAATAACCGAACCCTTGGAGACATGACGTATTTGGTAATAAGATTCAGTTCTGTGGGCAATGTGGCGATGACGGTTCCTGTCATCACATCGTTGAGCCGTCGCTACCCCGAGGATACGTTTGTGGTGGTGTCGAAGAACCGTTTGGCACCGCTGTTCTATGGGCTGCCTAATGTGCGGTTTCATGAGGCGGAACTGCAAAACGGTGTCAAGTCGATTGTGCAGTTGTTCCATGAGTTGCGCGCCTGTCACATTGATGCCGTGGTGGATTTGCAGGACGCGTTGCGCTCGTATGTGTTGCGTACGCTGTTCCGCTGGAGTAGGGTACCTGTATATGTCATCGACTACGGACGCAAGGAAAAACGGCACCTCATTATGCGCGGCTACAAGCATTGCGCACCCTTGAAGACGGAGTTTCAGCGGTATGCCGACACGTTCCGTCAGGCAGGATTGGAGAGCGACGATGGTTTCACCGCCATACCTGTCAACGAACCTGCACAACAGGCTGTGATTGAGCGGTTCGGAGAGAAAAACGGCACATGGATAGGCATTGCACCTTTTGCCAAAAGCCGCTCCAATATGCTGCCGTACCGCGTTACCAAAGAGGTGATTGCCCACTACAGCCATCACGCGGATACGCGTGTATATCTGTTTGGTGCGGGACGAATCGAGTGCGAGATGTTGCGCCAATGGGCGAGCATCTTCCCAAATGTGGTGAGTGTAGCAGGGCAGTTGCCTATAGAGCAGGAACTGGAACTCATGCGCCGTTTGGATGTATTGGTGGGCATGGATTCCGCCAACAAGCACCTCGGGGCATTGGTGGGCGCGCATACCGTCAGTATCTGGTGCGGTACGCACCCCGCTATGGGCTTTGCCGCATGGAAACAGCCCGCGGAGTGTATGCTGCAGACCAATCTGAGTTGCCGCCCGTGTACCGTGCACGGCACCAAGAAATGCAAATATCACAACTTCGCTTGTACGGATATATCTGCACAGCAAGTTATACAATTAGTTAATAATCAATTGAAATGGGAAAGATAATATCGTTAGCAAACCAAAAGGGTGGAGTAGGCAAGACCACCACTGCCATCAACTTGGCAGCCGCATTGGCGGGCGAAGGCAAGCGTGTGCTGCTGGTGGATGCCGACCCGCAGGCAAACGCCTCATCGGGCTTGGGCATAGAGATTCGCGACTTGGACAAGACCATCTACGAGTGCCTTGTCACGGGCATTGACCCCAAAACAGCCATTATGCCGACCTCGGTGGAGAACCTGCACCTCATACCATCGCACATTGACCTCGTGGGTGCTGAGATAGAGATGCTCAACATCGACGACAAAGAGAATATCCTCAAGCGCATACTATCCCCTCTGCGCCCCGACTACGACTACATTCTCATCGACTGTTCGCCGTCACTTGGGCTCATCACCATCAATGCCCTCACGGCAAGCGACAGCGTGATTATCCCCGTGCAGTGCGAGTTCTTTGCCCTCGAAGGTATTGCCAAACTGCTGAATACTATCAAGATAATCAAGTCGAACCTCAATCCCGCATTGCGTATCGAGGGCTTCCTGCTCACAATGTACGATGGTCGTCTGCGTCTCTCCATGCAGGTGCATGACGAGGTACGCCGCCACTTCGGAGACCTTGTGTTCGACACCGTCATTGCCCGCAACGTGCGCCTTAGCGAGGCACCCAGCCATGGTATGTCGGTCATCGAATACGACAAGAACAGCAAGGGCGCAAAGAGTTATATCAAATTGGCTAAAGAACTGATTAGGAGGACTGCTGAATGAAAAAGACCTTAGGACTTGGGCGTGGCTTGGACGCGCTGATTGATACTACCCATGTCACCACAAGCGGCTCTTCGTCTATCAACGAGATACCATTGTCGAAGATTTATGCCAACCCCGACCAGCCGCGCCATACTTTCGACGAGGAGGCTCTCGAGGAACTGGCGCAATCCATACGCGAACACGGTGTCATCTCGCCCATCACCCTGCGCAAGGACAACAACGACCGCTATATGATTATCGCGGGTGAGAGGCGTTTCCGTGCAGCCAAACTGGCGGGCTTGGATGCCATACCTGCCTATATCCGCACCGCCAAAGACGAGCAGGTCATGGAGTGGGCGCTCATCGAGAATATCCAGCGCGAGGACTTGGATGCCATCGAGATAGCCCTTGCTTATCAGCGGCTTATGGACGAGTACCAACTCACACAAGAGCGTATGTCCGAGCGCGTGGGCAAGAAACGCGCCACCGTGGCGAACTACCTGCGGCTGCTCAAACTGCCCGCCGAGATACAACTCGGCATCAAAGAGAAGAAGATTGACATGGGGCACGCCCGTGCTATCCTCGGTTCGCCGTCACCCGAGCAGCAACTGTCTATCTACAAGCGTATTCTGCAAAACGGACTCTCTGTGCGCAAAGTGGAAGAACTCGTCAGTGCCGGCAAATCCGCAAAGCCCAAGAAGAAAGAGACCACCGACTACACCGAGCAGCAGAACTATCTGCGTGAGCGTCTTGGCAAGGATGTGAAAATAGCAGGACACAAACTCACTATCACTTTCCGCGACGACAACGAACTCAACGAACTGATACAACGCCTCTCTTGAAGCGACTGATATTCATATTGTTATCTGTATTGCCGGTACTCCTTTGGGCGCAGCAACCCGCGGACAGCATAGATGTCTCCGAGTGGCACACGCAGGAGGAGTTGAAGGCTATGCACATAGCAGCGGAAGCGGACACGCACCACCACGATGCCGACCATCAGCAGACCGACACGACCCAACTGACCCAAAAGGAGATTGACCGTCTCTTCTGGAAACCCGACCCCGCACGTGCCGTGTGGCTGGGGGCATTGGTGCCCGGTATGGGGCAAATCTACAACCGCAGTTACTGGAAATTGCCCATCGTCTATGGCGGATTCATGGGCTGTGCCTACGCCATCACGTGGAATACCACCCGCTACACGGGCTACAAGAACGCCTATCGCGACCTCTACTACGATATGCGCGACGGCACCGTCACCGAGGACCCGTCCAAGTCCTACATCGCCATTCTGCCCGAGGGATACACCATCGAGCGCATGGGAGGCGTGGACACCTACAGCACCCGTCTCAACGACTGGCAGAACACCTCACGCCGCTACCGCGACATCTCCATTTTGGCAACGGTCATTGTCTATGCGCTGACGTTGGTCGATGCCTATGTGGATGCCCAGTTGTTTGACTTCGACATATCCACCGACCTCAGTCTGAACGTGTCGCCGCAACTGTACTACGACCTTCAGAACCAGCGCACTGCAGAAGTAAAAGTAGCCATTGCATTCTAATGAAGAGATACCTGTTTCTATTCCTTTTATACATCGGGTGCCTGTGTGCGTATGCGCAGGACGTCATCACCGACACCGTATTCAGCATACCCCCCGACACCGTACAGACCGCACAAGCGGACACCACTATCGCCGACAGCCTCACTGCCGTTGAGTTGCCCCTCTTTTTCGACGAAGCCTTGGCGTGGATCGACACCACCGAGTGCGAGTCCGACACCATCATCACCGACCTGCCCGACTCCGTCTTCAAGGCGCGTCTGCAGGCATTGCCTTATGTGGTGGAGGTACCCTACAATGCCGTAGTGCGCAACTATATCCTCCGTTACATCAAGCGCAGCCCGCGCCAGTTGGCAAGCCTGCAACGCCGTGCCGAATACTACTTCCCCATCTTCGAGGACATTCTCGCACGCTACGGACTGCCCTACGAACTCTGCTACTTGGCGGTCATTGAGTCTGCCCTCAACCCGCAGGCGCACTCGCCCATGGGTGCCGCTGGACTATGGCAAATCATGCCTTCCACGGGCAAGAAATTCGGTTTGGAAGTCAACTCTTTGGTCGATGAACGCATGGATCCTGTCCGTTCTACCGAGGCGGCATGCCGTTTCTTGGGCGCACTCTACAACATCTTTGGTGACTGGAACCTCGCTATCGCTGCCTACAACTGCGGACCGGGCAACGTCAACAAAGCCATTCACCGTGCAGGCGGCAAGCGGGATTTCTGGAGCATCTACCCCTACCTGCCCCGTGAGACACGCGGCTATCTGCCAATCTTTGTGGCGGCTGCGTACTCTATGAACTATGCCGACCTCCATGGCATCTGCCCGGCACCTGCCGAGCATACCATGCGCACCGACACCATCATGACCGACCAACGACAGCACCTCAAGCAGATTTCTGCCAACCTCGGCATTGACCTTGCCGAACTGCGACGTCTCAACCCCCAATATGCCCGCGACATACTCCCTGGGGGCAAGCCCTATGCGCTCACTCTGCCCATAGAGAAATCGGGCTCGTATATTGATAATCAGGACACTATCCTCGCCTATCAAGCCAAGGAACTCATCTACAATCGCCGTGCCGAAATAGACCTCTTGCAGAAGACATCCGTCAATGGCGGCTACTCGGTCAATGGCGTCACCTATTATAAGGTCAAGTCCGGCGACACTCTCAGCGGCATTGCCAAGAAGTTCCGCGTCACCGTCAAGCAACTCAAAGCGTGGAATGGTCTCAAGTCCGACATGATTCGCCCCGGGCAAAAACTCCGCATCGGCGTTGCGTAATTCTTCATTCTTCATTTTTCGTTCTTAATTCCCAATTTGAAGTCTGTCTCTTGTCTGTTGTTTAAGCGAGTGGATAACGAGAGGATAATGGGTGGATAGACCACTCATACAAGCAGTGCAATCTCACAAAATAAAAAATTTGCACACACAAAGAAAATGTAGTACCTTTGCACGGTTATTTGGGTTGCTATAAGAAACCTCAATTTGTAAATAATAATTGTAAATAAAAACTTAATATCATGGCACAACAATTTCGTGTAGAAAGCGACCTTATCGGGGAATTGCAAATCCCTGCCGATGCCCTTTACGGGGTACAAACCCTCCGCGGTATCGAGAACTTCCCGATTAGTAAATTCAAACTCAAGGATTATCCTACTTTTATCAACGGCTTGGCATACACCAAGTTAGGAGCCGCAATGGCGAACCATCAACTCGGTCTGCTGACCGATGAGCAGTTCCGCGCCATCAAGCAGGCATGCGAGGAGATACTGGCAGGCAAATGGCATGACCAGTTCCCTGTGGATATGATTCAGGGCGGTGCCGGTACCACCACCAATATGAACGCCAACGAGGTTATCGCCAACCGCGGTTTGCAAATCATGGGTCACCAACCCGGCGAGTACACCTATCTGAGTCCTAACGACCACATCAACCGCTCGCAATCCACCAACGACGCTTATCCGACGGCTATTCACCTCGGTCTCTATGCCATGCATCAGGACTTTCTGAAGCACTACGAGGCTCTTATCCACGCCTTTGAGGCAAAGTCCGAGGAGTTCAAGAACGTGCTGAAGATGGGTCGTACCCAGTTGGAGGACGCTGTGCCGATGACCCTCGGTCAGACTTTCGGAGCGTTTGCATCTATCCTCCGCGACGAAATCAAGCACCTCAACGACGCTGCTGACGAGTTCCTGACCATCAATATGGGTGCTACTGCCATCGGAACGGGTATCTGTTCGGAGCCGAACTACGACAAACTCTGCACCAAAGCCATTGCCGAAATCACGGGTTGGAACATCCGCGAGGCGGAAGACCTGGTGGCTGCTACCAGCGATACCAGTTGCATGGTAGGCTATTCGAGTGTATTGCGCCGTATCGCTACCAAAATGAACAAAATCAGCAATGACCTCCGTTTGCTAGGTTCGGGTCCGAAGTGCGGTCTGCACGAGATAGACCTTCCTGCCCGTCAGCCCGGCAGCAGTATCATGCCCGGTAAGGTAAACCCCGTTATTCCTGAGGTGATGAACCAGATTTCCTACAAGGTGATTGGCAATGACTTGTGCGTGGCAATGTGCAACGAGGCAGCGCAGATGGAACTCAATATGGCAGAGCCGACCATGGCACAATGCTGCTTCGAGAGCATGGAGATTATGATGAACGGCTTTGACGTGCTGCGCAAGTACTGCATTGATGGTATCAAGGCCAACGAGGAGCGTTGCCGCGACTATATCAAGGGGAGTATCGGTATTGTGACCGCCCTCAATCCTATCATTGGTTACAAGAACTCGACCAAGATTGCCAAAGAGGCACTGGCTACGGGTCGCCCTGTCTATGACCTTGTCATTGAGCACGGCATCCTCACCAAAGAGGAGTTGGATACTATTCTCGCGCCTGAGAATATGATACGCCCTGTGAAATTGGACATCAAACCCCGCAAGTAAGCACCGGCTTTAGGTTTATATATATCGTTGCACTTCTGTAGTAAGGTAGTAGTTGCTTACTGCAGAGTGCAATGATAGTTTTTTATTATTACTGTCCGGTAAAACTCAGATTTGCATGCAAAAAAAATCGGTCGGTTCTTTTGCAGGAACCGACCGTTCGTTGTAATTTTGTGTCGTCAAACAAAAAAACAACAAC
>CAKVBV010000041.1 GCA_934725535.1 uncultured Bacteroidales bacterium
GGTTCCTGCAAAAGAACCGACCGATTTTTTTTGCATACGAATTAGAGGTTTACCGGACAGTAATAGAATAGTATGTTACAATATAACAATACAAGCCGTGATGTATGACGACGCGAGTCGCGTCGTTCCCATGCGTAGCATTAGCATACGGCTTGGGCGAAATTGTCCACGTCCACAGGGGGGCTATTGCAATAGAAATATAAACACTATTTTGCATATATCGGATATTTATCGTAACTTTGCGGTGATAAAGAGGATGTCTCGGGGCTATGTTTAATTAAAGAAGCAACAAACAATCAAATTGTATAACGGGAACGGAGAAAGTCGATAGCCGAATAACAAAGTGGAGACAAACAAATCAGTTTAGTATGAGAACAAAACTTATTTCATTAAGCCTTGCTCTTATGATTGGGAGTGTTGTGTGGGGAGACAATGTGTGGAACTGCAATGTTTATGACAAGTGCAGCGAGAACGGCTATAAGGCAGGCTATGTTCCTGCTCCCACTGACGTACAAGCCGTAGATTTGGGGCTGCCAAGTGGGCTAAAGTGGGCATCCTGTAATGTGGGTGCCGAGAAACCAGAAGGCTATGGTTTCTACTATGCTTGGGGCGAGGTTTTGCCCAAGGAGGACTACTCGTCGGCGTGGACTACTTACAAGTACGCTAATGGCGATGAGAAGAAACTGACCAAGTACTGCACGAAAGAGAGTTATGGTGACAATGGCTTTACAGACAACAAGACCACATTAGACCCGGAAGACGATGCCGCTCACGTGAATTGGGGCGGCAGTTGGCGTATGCCCACCGATGCCGAATGGACAGAATTGCGTACCAAATGCACATGGACAAAGACCACCATAAACGATGTAAGCGGTTTCAAAGTAACAAGCAAGACCAATGGCAACTCGATATTTCTTCCCGCTGCCGGAAACCGCGTCAACACGGAACTCCGCAATATCGGCTCCGATGGCAAATACGGGTCTGCGTCGCTCTACGAGAACGACCCGAGTTTCACGTGGTACGTCTATTATTTTCACAACACGGACTGTGGCAGAGGCAGCAGCCGTCGGTACTATGGTCAGTCAATCCGTCCTGTTTGCCTGTCATCAAACTCTTCTGCTCAAAGTGCAACTTACTGTACACTTACGCTTTATGCCGACAGGTGTGAGAGTGCGAATACTATCCGATGTGATGCGGGGCAGCAGATAAGTATAACGGCAGTACCCGAAAACGAGCATCGCTATTTCGTGCGCTGGACAGATGGCAACACCGATAATCCGCGACTGGTAGCGGTTACGCAGGATATGACTTTAACGGCAGAGTTTGCATCCTATCAATACACCATTACCACAGAAGTTAATGATACAGAGCGCGGTAGTGTGAGTGGTGCTGCTACAACAGATTACCTGAGCGATGTAACCCTTACTGCCACTGCCAACTACGGCTATCACTTTGCCCGTTGGACGGACGGCAATACCGACAACCCGCGCACGGTACAAGTAACAGGTGATGCTACGTACACCGCTGTATTTGAGGAGAATACGTACAGCATCACAGTACAGTCGGCAGATGATGCGCAAGGCTCGGTATCCGCCCCCTCGCAGGCAAGGTACTTGGAGCAAGTGTTGCTCACTGCCCAACCGAATCTCTTCTACCACTTCGCCCAATGGAACGACGGCAATACCGACAACCCGCGTACCATTGTGCTGACGTGTGATACAACCTTTACAGCGGAGTTTGCACAATCATTCTCGGGGCAATGCGGCGATAATCTGTATTGGAAGCACGAAGAGCATACACTCACTATCTCGGGTGCGGGCGATATGTATGATTACAATGAGAGCAATATGCCGTGGCTGTTGTTCCGTGATACCATAGACGCGGTTGTGTTAGAGCAGGGAATTACGCACCTCGGTAACAATGCTTTCAACGGCTTTGTGAAACTGAATAAGGTAGAACTGCCCAATACGCTGACCACTATCGGGACGAATGCTTTTGCGGGCTGCCGTAGGTTGTATGATGTCTATGCTTATCCGACCGAACCGCCTGTGGCAGACAATAGTTCGTTTGCCAACTACAATGTGAATTTATTTGTTCCCTGTGCCAGTCTGAATGACTACGAGAGGGATGCGGTGTTCGGGTCGTTTAAGCACATTCAATGTATGACTGCCACCGATATAGAGCAAGTGCAGGCAGGTGTTGCTACCGACCACGCTGCAGAAAAGATGTTCCATGACGGGCAGGTGTATATCCTGTGCGAAGGTACACTATATACCCTTACCGGTATGGAGGTGAAGTAAAAGACTCTCCTGCCCCTCCTTAGGAGGGGGGTCTGTAGATTACAAGGACTGCTCGTGGGGTAGTTCTTATATTAGGTAACAAATACCTATCGATTATCCGAGTGCCAATCCGCCAGATATTATGATAATTGGCGGTTGTAATCGCCAGATATTATAATATTCGGCGGTTATGGTCGCCGAATATATGTTTTTTCTTGCGTGTACCAAAAATAACCAGTATCTTTGCAACAAAAATCAGGAGCTATGATAGAGCGTAAACTATTATCGGTATTGCGGGAACAAATGCACAAGGGGAAAGCCATCGTACTGATTGGTGCAAGGCAGACAGGCAAAACTACTTTGCTAAAGGAAGTCGTCAATGACAGAGAACATAGTTTGTGGCTTAATGCGGACGATATGGAAATCCGCAATATGGTGCAGAGTCTCACTATATCGCGCCTGCAAAGTATGTTCGGGCGTTATCAATACATCGTGATAGACGAGGCACAGCGTATCGAAAACATCGGCATACAATTGAAACTTATCACGGACAACATGCCCGGTGTGCAGTTGTTGGTCACCGGCAGTTCCGCCTTGGAGATTGCCAACCGTGTCAATGAACCACTGACAGGTAGGAAGTACGAGTACAAACTTTACCCGCTATCCTTTGACGAGTTGCAGGCTCATTTCGGCTTGATAGAAGAGCGAATGAAACTCCCCCTGCGCTTGGTGTATGGTGCATATCCTGATGTGGTTTGCCACCCCGGTGAAGAAAAAAATATCCTTACTCCATTAGCCGATAGTTACCTATATAAAGATGTGCTGCAATGGGAACGGATTAAAAAGCCTGAGAAACTACTCAAACTGCTGCAAGCCCTTGCTTACCAAATGGGTAGCGAAGTGAGTTACAATGAGTTGGCACAAATAGTAGGATTAGACAAAGAGACTATCAGCAACTATATCACCTTGCTGGAACAGGCACAGGTTATTTTCCGCTTGGGGTCTTTCAGCAGGAACCTACGCAATGAACTTAAGTTTGCCCGCAAGGTGTATTTCTATGACAATGGTATTCGTAATGCTCTGATTAACCACTTTGCAGACATAGAGATGCGTCAGGATGTCGGTGCACTGTGGGAAAACTACCTCATCAGTGAGCGTCTCAAACGCAACCAGTACAAGGGACTATGTATGAATACCTACTTTTGGCGCACTACACAAATGCAGGAGATAGACTATATAGAGGAGTATGACGGCAAGATGTCTGCCTTTGAGTTCAAATGGAACCCGAAAAAGACCGCCAAGTCAAACCCGACTTTCCGCAGAGCCTATCCCGATGTGGAGATACAAACCATTACCACAGACAATTACATGGACTTTCTGCTGTAGCAGGGCGTGGCGACATATATGTGTGTATAACAAAAGGGGAGTGCAATAAAGCAGCACTTCCCTTTTGTTTTTTGCGGGAACCCCCAATAGAGGGCTTTACCTGATGTTGTCTTAGTATAGCCCCGGAGTGGCGGGTTACTCGTGTTTGGAGTTGCGGTAGCCGGCTTCGACGGCGGAGACGTTGCTCTGAACGATGGCGTCGCCTTTGCGGGCGAAGACACGCTGCACTCCGGCAATCATCTTGTCGTGGTCGATACCCAACATAGGAATCGCCGCTCCGAGAAGCACCATGTTAGCCGCCTGCGAGGGTGCGCCTGCCTCTTTGGCAAGTGCCTCTACGTCCAAGAGAACGTGGTTCTTATGCGATTCGATGTGGCGGATAACCTCTGCCAACTCGGGATAGTTGGGGATATTGACGAAAGGCACGGACGATGTAACAATCCAGCCTTCGGGCTTGAGATACTGCACGTAACGCAGTGCCTCCATAGGCTCCAGCGAGATGATAAGGTCGGCTCCGCCAACGGGAATGAGGTCCGAGTGAATGGGTTCGGACGAGAGACGGAGGTTGGACTGCACGTCACCACCACGCTGACTCATACCGTGTACCTCGGCTTGCTTGAGATACAAGCCCTCTGCCAATGCGGCTTCACCAATGACTGTAGCAATAGAGAGGATACCTTGTCCTCCGACACCTGCTAAAATAATATCTTTTTTCATACTATATTTACGATTTAATGGTTTACTTTTTTGCTTTCAAGTGGCGTTTGAGCGTCTGGATGCACTCGCGGCGTGCGATGACTACGGAAGTGCCCGGGTAGTCGATTTCCTCGCGGAGCACGTTCTTAATCTCTTCCATATTCTTGGGCAGGGGTACTACGACGCGCACATGGTCTTTGTCCACACCGACGCCGTAGCATATCTGCTCGAGGCGACCCGTACCGGCAGAGTCTTGTCCGCCCGTCATACCCGTGGTGAGGTTGTCGGAGATAAGTACCACTACATTGGCGTTGCTGTTGACGCAGTCCAAGAGTCCGGTCATGCCCGAGTGAGTGAACGTGGAGTCTCCGATAACGGCAATGGCGGGGTGTTGCCCTGCATCGGCAGCGCCTTTCGCCATAGTGATAGAGGCTCCCATCTCCACACACGCGTGGATAGCGTGGAAAGGCGAGAGGGCACCCAGCGTGTAGCAACCGATGTCGCCGAAGATACGTGGTTGCGGGTATTCGCGTGCGACCTCGTTGAGGGCAGCATATACGTCGCGGTGTCCACAACCTTGGCACAGTGCGGGCGGACGGTTGACAACGAGATTGTCGGCTTCGCGGGTAGGCAGTGCATCGAGACCGATGGCAAGGCGTACGCTGTCGGGTGTAAGTTCGCCCATACGCGGGAGGTCGCCCGTGAGGCGTCCTTTGACTGCGACAGTGGAAGGCACGAGTCCGTGGATGAGTTCCTCAACGACGGGTTGCCCCTCTTCGATGACGAGGATTTCCTTGGCGCCGTCAGTCACCATTTGGTTGATGAGGGCAACGGGCAGCGGGTACTGAGCGACCTTGAGGATAGAGCAGCCCATAGCGGGTTGGTAGTTCTCCATGAGGTAGTTGTAGGCAATGCCCGTGGTGATGATACCGCGCTCGGGGTGCGTGCCTTTGGTGTAGGAATTGAAGGGCGAGGTCTCGCTCTTATGCACGAATGTGGGTTGTGCGGCTACGAGTTCGGCATAGTTCTTCTTGGCAAATGCCGGCAGCAGGATAAAGTGCTGTACATTCTCGGGGAGAGACATCTCGTTCTGGACAGGTGTGTTGTCTGCGGTCTCGACAACGGCACGCGAGTGAGCCATGCGGGTTGTTACGCGCAAAAGGATGGGTGTGCGGAGTTCCTCGGAAAGGCGGAACGCCTCTTTGGTCATCTCATACGCCTCCTGTTGGTTGGTGGGCTCGAAGCATGGTATCATGGCAAACTTGGCATAGAAACGGCTGTCCTGCTCGTTCTGCGAAGAGTGCATGGAGGGGTCGTCAGCAGCCACCACTACCAAGCCGCCGTTTACGCCGGTGATAGCAGCGTTCATGAATGCGTCTGCACAGACGTTCATACCGACGTGCTTCATACATACGAGTGCGCGTTTGCCCATGTAGGACATGCCGAGCGCACCCTCCATAGCGGTCTTCTCGTTGGATGCCCAACGGCAGAAGATAGAGGGTTGTGCGGCTTTCGCCTCGTGCAGTTGGATGTACTCCGTGATTTCCGTTGACGGTGTGCCCGGGTAGGCATAGACACCGCTCAAGCCTGCGTCGATAGCACCTTGCGCTATCGCTTCATCGCCTAAAAGAAGGTGTTTCATACTTGATTAGATTTTTTGTTGGTTTGTATTGAAAATTGTTTGTTAATTGCTTGATAAACTATTTGATACGATAAGGGTGGCATATTATGGTTGGAAAGACAAGGTCTTTTCCACGCAATCTGTAGGAATGGTAACCACTTTGTTGTCTCCATACCTTTCGACCAAGACATTAAAGACTGAGTCTCGTTTGGCAGCATCGCGCGGCATCCAACCATAATTATCAGGTTGCACCATGTGATATGCCACTATGACCCTTACGGGAGCGTTGTTTGTCAAACGCTTGATAGTGAACGTCCTTTCGGTATGCGCATACTTGTAGTCACCCATATTGGAGTAGAAATAATGTCCTTGAATATACACGTCTCCCGATGTTTTAGCACACGCGTTATCAACACGTACCCACTCCGGATACTCTGATATTGTATCCTGAATAGTAACATCATCAGAAACTGGGCATTGAATTTCCAATGAATCTTTTGCATTTATGCACAAGTACCAATCCACACCACCTGTTGCTGTTTGCACACATGAATTCAACAGCATAGTGCACAAAGCCATCGCAATGAGCATACAACAGCGTTCATGCGATGTCAGTTTTTTTGAATGTTGACGTTTCATGGTATATCATTTTTTGTTGGTTTATATCGTATTTTTTGGTCAATTGCTTGGTTGCCGCTGCATCATGGTGCACAAATACTGTGCCACCGACTATCTGTTTAATTATAGTTGCTTTATGCCATATACTATATCACTAAAAGTTCACCACAATCGCGACAATAAAACTCATCAGGTTCATCTATACTTTCGGTCGTGATGTATTCAAGTTTATTATCAATGACCTCGTAAACATCATACTTATTAAGTTGAGTAATAAATTCGGTACACCCACAGTATTTACACTTCAAGGACTTCATATCAGACATATGTTGTTTGCTATTCTTGGACTTGGGCTTCGAGGGCGTGCCAGAGGTTGTCGTCGGGCACGGGGGCAGTGATGGAGATGTCGATGTGGCTGACAGGGTGCACAAACTCGATGCGGCGGGCATGGAGACAGATACCTCCGTCGGGGTTGCTGCGTTTGGCACCGTACTTGAGGTCGCCCTTGATGGGGCAGCCGATAGCCGCCAGTTGGCAGCGTATCTGGTGGTGACGACCTGTCTCGAGGTTGATTTCCAGCAGCGTATAGCGGTCGCCACGGGCTATCGTCCGATAGGTAAGGATTGCGCGCTTTGCTTCACGGTCAACGGATTTGCCGTCGCGGGTGAGGGGATTGCCCTCACGGTCGAAGCGCGTAACGACGTAGGACTTGTTCTGCTGCTCGTTGCGAGTGAGGAAATGCTCAAGGCGTCCCTCCGGCTCCGCCGGCGCATTGGCAACGATAGCCCAGTAGGTCTTCTTGATTTCGTTGTGCGACTTGAACATATCGTTGAGCCGCGCCAATGCCTTGCTGGTGCGCGCGAAAAGCACTACCCCGCTTGTGGGGCGGTCGAGACGATGCGTAACACCCAGGAAGACCTCGCCGGGCTTGTGGTACTTCTCCTTGATGTATGCCTTGACGGTCTCGGAGAGGGGCGTGTCGCCCGTCTTGTCGCCCTGCACAATCTCGCTGCACGTCTTGTTGACGGCTATGATATGATTATCTTCGTATAGAACTGTCATTCGTTTTTATATAATTATTTATCTTCTATCCCTTGCGTATCCCTTGCGCATGGGTTGCTTATCCCTTGCTGAAAAGTAGCCGTTTGACCCGACTGAGTCGTTAATGTATCTTTACATATTTCCCGCAAGGGCATCATGACGAAGTCGCGCTCCTGCATACGCGGGTGCGGCAGGGTGAGGTCGGGGGTAGAACAGGTAAGCGGTTCGCCGTTGTCGGCAAAGCACAGGAGCAGGTCGATGTCGATGATGCGGTCGTGGTACTGCCCGTTGACGGACTTCTCGGTTCGCCCCATGAGGCGCTCGATGTTCTGTGTGGCAACGAGGAGTTCGCGGGGCGTGAGCGGGGTGCGGAAGGACGCGACGACGTTGACAAAGTCATTGTCGGACGCGAACCCCACGGGCGTACTGTGGTAGGGTGCGGAACAGCGCAGCATCTCCCCGACCTTATCGCGGAGCGTGATGATGGCAGTGAGGATATTCACGTTGCGGTCGCCCAGATTGGTTCCTATGCCGAGGTAAGCAATCATTTGTTTTGTCTTACGGAAACAAAGTGATAATCAATATCTTCGCCCATATCCACCACCATATAGAAAGGCGTCTTCTCGATGTCCTGCATGGTATCGACGATGATACAGGTCGTGCTCTTGACCTGGGTTACTTCGCGGGAGTGGTCGTGCCCCGTCCAGACCATATCTATATGGTGCTTCTCCATAAGGTTGAGGAGCGCATAGACCTCTTCGAGGGGGTAGTTGGAGGTATGCCCCTGCGACGAGTCGCGCTTGAAGAAAGAGGTGTGGGTGCATACGATGCGATGGCGGAACGGCTGATTGTCAGCCCATTGCAGCACCTCACGGAGCCATGCGAGTTGCTTGGAACCAATAGTGCCTTCGGAGGAGTCGAGAACGATATAGAGGTCTTGCTTGCCCGCGGGCGTGCGCACGATGAAATAGTAGGTGCTCGTCTTGAAGAACTTGCGGTAGAGGTTCCACTGGTTGAAATAGATGTCGTGGTTGCCGATGACGGGCATGAGCGTGTCGGCTTTGGCGGGGTTGCGCGGCACGTCGGTGAGGGCAGATGCCATGAAATCGTAGTGGTTTTGCGCGTTGATGAAGTCGCCGAGAAGGAGCGCGACAGGGCACTTGAGGTCGGCGTGGTAGTCGGAGATGAAGGTCTCCCAGTTGCGGCGCGTGGAGTCGATGTGAATGTCGGTGCCCACATAGACGCGGTAGTCCTCGTTGAGGGCGTTGATAATGGAGACACCGTGTTCGGCGTTGTAGGCTTGCGATTCCTCGAACCGCAGGTCGATACGCGGGGACGACCCCGCCACCATGCCGATGATGTCGTAGTTGCTCGTGTCCGGATTGCAGGCGGCAAACGCGAAGAGTGCCAAGAGTGGCAGTGTACGATATATATTCTTCATAATCAATTGCTTGTGATGGTTTAGAAACGGTATTCAGCCCCTACGCGGACTTCGGCTCCGTAGTAGGTGGCGTTGAGGTGGAAGTGCCCTGTGGGCTTGCACTCGGCAGAGAGACGCACGCGCCAGTGGTCGGTGGGGTCGTACCAGCCGCCAAGCATGAACAGCGGTTGCCAGACGCGCTCAATCTGGTAGTTGTCCATGTTGGAGACGCAAAGACTGATGTTCCACGGCGAAGTCTGCGGGCGCACAAAGCCCTCGACGCGGTAGAGGACATTGAAGGGTTCGCAGATGATGGACTCGGTGGAGTGCCACTCGTAAGGCTGGCGAATGATGAGACGTGTGGACATACCAAGTTGAATACTAACGTATTGCATGCGGTAGCCAATGGAGAGTGCCTGCGTGACTTCGTTGAAAGCGTCGCGGGTGATGAGGCGTGCCATGAGACGGTCTTCGAGGAACATCTCGCCGACCGGCAGGGCGAACTTGGGACGCATCTGCACGCCGAAGGCATAGAAGTTGGCGGTGCTCATGCGGATGTCCGCCTGCATCTCAAAGTGCTGGTTGATAGGCATAAAGGCATCAATATCGAAGTTGCCCATAGAGCCGTAGGTTTGGTTGTGCCCGTAGCCCGCGTGGAGCGAGATGCTGTAGCGCGAGTCGCCGGGTTGGATTTGCGCCATCGCCATGAGGGGCAGAAGGGCAAGGGTGAGAAGTAGTTTTTTATTCATCTTCATATTGTTTGTTTTCGTTGTTCAGAGTTCTACAATGGTTATTCCCGCTCCGCCGCGGTCGGGGTCTCCGTCGTGGAAAGTGAGGGTGCCCGTGCCGAGTCGTTGCATGGCTTTTTGGCGTTGTGCGAGGTAGTCGCGCACCACCTGCTTGAGGGCTCCCGTGCCTGTGCCGTGGAGGATAGCGACCTGCTCGGCACCCACCATGATGGCATCGTCCATGTACGCCATGACGGTCTCGAGAGCTTCGTCGGCACGGAGTCCGCGTATGTCGAGTTCACGCGAGAAGGAGAGTTTGCGCCGGCGCATCTCGTCCGCCACATTCGCCGAGACGAGACGCGGTTTGGGCGTGTTGGTCTCCTGAATAAGGCGTGCGGGGTCTTTGGTCAGGACGCGGAGGTCGCTGAGGTCGCGCAGCACTTTGTCCTGCTTGGTTGTCGCGGGTCTGTCGCGGGTCTGTCGCGGGTCGGCAACACGTTTCTTGAGTTGCTCCACCTTGCGGCGTGCCTGCTGCGTGGCGGTCTTCTCCGCCTTCGCCTCTTTGATTTCACGAATGGTGCGCTCGATGGTGGCGTTGCTCTGGCGCAAGAGGTCGGCTGCCTGTTGGTTTGCCTCGTTGAGGATGTCCTTGCGCTTCTGCTTGAGCCCCGCAATCTCGGACTCGTAGTAGGCGATTTTCTCCTCGAGGTGCTTCTCGCGCAGGTGGATATTCCGGCGTTTGTTCTCCCAATACCGCTTGTCGCGGGCGATGTCCTGCAGTTGCTTGTCGTAGTCGATATGCTCCTCGCCGACGATGTCCGTGGCGCGGCGAATGATGCTGTCGGGCAGCCCAATCTGCCGTGCAATCTCGATGGCGAAACTGCTACCCGCCTGACCTATAGACAACTGGAAGAGCGGTCGCAGTTGCCCGCGGTCGTAGAGCATAGCCCCGTTGACGATACCCGGGGTCTGCTCGGCGAGGTGCTTGAGGTTGGTGTAGTGGGTGGTGATGACGCCAAAGGCATGTTGCTCGTTGAGTTGCGAGAGCACCGCCTCGGCAATAGCACCGCCAATAAGGGGCTCGGTGCCCGTACCAAACTCGTCTATTAATAGGAGCGTGCGCGCGTCCGCGTGGCGCACGAAGTACTTCATGTTGCGCAGGTGCGAGGAGTAGGTGGAGAGGTCGTCCTCAATGCTCTGCTCATCGCCGATGTCCAGCATCAGTTGCGTGAAGAATCCCATGCGGCTTGCCTCACTCATCGGCACTGGCAACCCGCATTGGAGCATATATTGCAAGAGGGCTACCGTCTTGAGACACACCGACTTACCGCCCGCGTTGGGTCCGCTGATGACCAAGATACGTTGGTTGGCGTCGAGACGTATGGTGAGCGGCACGACGGTCTTGCCCTGACGGCGGAAGGTGAGCAGCAACACAGGGTGGCGTGCATCGTGCCAATCCAGCATGGGTTCGCCTGTGAAGTCGGGGACTATCGCCCCAAGGTCTATGGCGAAGAGTGCCTTGGCGCGGAGGAAGTCCACCTCTCCGAGGAAGGTCTCCGAGTCCAATATCTGCGGCACTTCGGGGCGGAGCATGGCGGTGATTTCCAACAGGATACGCATACGCTCGCGCCGCTCTTCGCCCTCCAGTTCGCGGATACGGTTGTTCGCCTCCACCACCTGTTGCGGCTCGATGAAGACGGTCTTGCCCGTGGCGGACTCGTCATGCACGATACCGCCTATCTTGCGTTTGTAGGCAGGCGGCACGGGCAGTACCAACCGCCCTTCGCGCATAGTGGGAGCGGCATCTTTGTCGAGGATGCCTTCGGCTTGCGCCTGACGGAGAATGCTGTTGAGGGCACGCGAGACGGAGCCTTGTGAGCGGGTTATCTCGGCGCGGATACGTGCCAGTTCAGGCGAGGCAGAGTCTTTGAGGCGACCGTAACGGTCTAATACTCTGTCTATTTCGGTAATGACATGCCCTAAGGTGGTGCCTGTGGTGAGTGTGCAGAGCACAGGGAAACGCTCCTTGTCCAACGTACGGAAGAACCGCTCCACCTGCGCCACATAGTCCAGCGTCTTGCGGAGAGAGAAGAGTTCCGCCTCGTCGAGGAACAATCCCTCGATACGGATACGCGAGAGTGCCTCGCGCAAGTCGTATATCTCGCCGTGAGGGAAGGAGAGCGAGGCGTCTTGCAGCACCATCATCATCTCCCGCGCACGTATAAGAAGGTGCAGAATGGTGTCGTAGTCTGTCTGCCACGCCATGGCATCCACGTGTTCGCGCCCGAGTGCGGACATACAACACCCGCGCAGACCATCGCGAATGACCTGAAAGTCTATCTTCTGTTCTATATTCTCGGGGTAAGTCACTATCCTAATAACCGTATATCTTTCAGCACATTAGCCTGTGCTGCATCGTTCAACTTCCTGACTATGTCGTGCCTGACCTCGAACAACTGCGACCGCAGTGCCGCAGAGCGGATATGCACCATCAGCACGCCGTTCTTCACCTCTATCTGCCCCGTGAGTTGCGCCACGGTGGGACCCAAGACCTGCGGCCACAACTCCACTACACGGCGCTCCAAGAGGGGCTTCTCAAGTTCCGAACCGTGGATAAACTCCGCCAGCAAGTCGCCTATGGAACGTGCGCGATGTGCCTGCATCATCTCAAGTCCAAGCGTTGCACTGTGGTCAGCGGCGTGCCATAAGGAATGCCGTTGATTTTGTATAGTTTGCTCAGTTTGATGCCGTACTTTTGTGCTATACCCCACGCGGTATCGCCTTTGCGCACCGTGCAATAGGGGTGTTTGCGGTCGGCGCGGCACTTCTTTGGGTAGATATAGACGAGGTCGCCCGCCTCCAGTTCGCGCGTGTCGAGGGCATCATTGTAGCGGCGTAAGGTGCGCTCGTACATATTCAGTTGATAGGCAAGCGATTCAAACGTGTCGCCCTGCTTTGCCACTATGTAGCGTACGCCGTTGCGGTGCCCTGATTTGTGCGTGCCGCCCAACTCCACATTGTCCATAGCGGGTGTTTCGTAGTCGTCCGTGCGCTCCTGGTCAGCAAAAGCGATGACATCATCATGGGACGTCTCCACGATGGCAGTATCATTAGGATTGACTATGCCTGATTTCACCAATGCCTTATCAAATGTAAGGCTATTGAGGTCGTACAACTCGATGAGCCGTATCAGTTTCTCGGGGTACTTGGGGTCTGTGGCATATCCGCATGCCTTGAGCCCATACGCCCAGTTCTTGTAGTCTCCGATGGGCAGGCTGAACAGGCTCTCATAGCGTTTGCGCTTGAGGAAGAGAGAGTGGTCCTCATACGAGTCTTTCACGTCCGCATAGCGGCGGAAACATTCGTTTGCCGTCTCATCGTCGTGCCTGTATGTGCGCCCGGGCCAATCGGAAGTGCACTTGACACCAAAGTGGTTGTTCGCCTTGACCGCCAGTTCCGACTTGCCTGCCGCCGACTCCAATATGCCCTGCGCCATGGTGATGGACGCGGGTATCTTGTGCTTCCGCTGCTGCTCAATCGCCAAGTCGCGGTATTTGGCAATGTAGTCCAAGTACGATTGGTTGAGCGACTGCGCCGACATCTGAGATGCACACACAAACACCAAACCCAATGTCAATCCACACACGAAAGCGACCCTAAATCCTTGCTTCATATTCTTTACAAAAAGTTATTTCACACTCCTATTCTGCCCGCAAAGGTACGTTTTTTTCTTGATATATGCAAGCCCGCACCGAATTTACACAGCCCTCCATCACAGAATAGAGCATACCAATTATTACATCTTTGCGACCATTCTAAGGCGGTCGCTATACCTTGACTCTCGAAAGACACTGCAAAGATACAACAACGCCGGAAGCCATTGAGCGTTTCCGGCACTTTCTGTCACTTTCCGGCGCGATTTGGTGCGATTTGGTAGTTTCTGTTACTTTCTGTTAGTTTCTGTCGCTTTTCTTTTATAAGGTAATATCGAGGTAGTATAGAACAGACGGCTGCGCCGTATTATCACCCATTAGCCACAAATTGTACAATCCCAAATTATATCGAACCCATATTAAATAACCATTAAAGCACTGATAAACATATAATTATCCACGAACAAACCATTAATTTTCAACCAATAGCAGCCATATAACAAAAAGAGAGACACGGTGACAACCGCGTCTCTACAAATAACAAACCTCAATGCAATAAGTCTTAATGCAATAAGCCTCAAAGCAATACACCCAAGTAGTGCATAGAAGGTTTAATGCGTGTTTTGGGTTTGTGTTCGATAATACAAATCCTATTTTATCTCCATACCCGTAGTGGTATAGGTCTTGCCGCCACGGAGGATATAGACTTGACCGTCACGGAAGACTTTGCGGGGAGTGTCGTTGCCTGACAGGTTGTCTCCATTCGGGTCTGAGTCTTCGATGTTGTCGAGGTCGGTGGTGATGTTTTCGCCTTTGGTGGTGAAGGTACCCGTGTAGGACTGCAAGACAGTGTCGTCGTAGTCCTTGACTGTGAGGTCGTAGGCATAATGGGTACCGCTACTGAGCCCGGTAACCGTGAAGCGGTAGCCTGCTTTCGTGAGTACGGCACGAGGGTTGCTGCGTGCTGCGCCATTGCGGGCAGGAGCAAAGGCGATATTAGTCAGTTGCCCATCCGCATTGAATACCAAGGTACAGAACACTTGTCCGTCTTTGGTGATTTGGATAGAGTACGTGTCGGCATTGTCGTCCGTAGGCCATGTGATGATAACATCGTTCTCACCAGGACGCACGGTGACATTGCCACCAGACGAAACAGGGTCGGCACCAATAGACAATACATTGAAGACTCCCCAATAAGCGTGGGTCTTGTATTTCTTGACGCTCACGGAAGGCACATACAAGTCGGCACGTGTACTAACTTCGCGGAAGGTGTTGCTGCTAACGGTCGGCACTTTGGTGGCATAGCAAGTCATCTCGTAGATACTCTGGCAGCCGTCCAACGCATAGTCGCCCATAGAGGTCAGTCCTGCACCAAAGGAGATAGTCTCCAGATTCTTGCAGCCACGGAATGCGTATTCTCCAATAGTGGTGATACTATTCGGAATAAGCAAAGTGAGAAGTTCCTCACAACCATCAAAAGCATAGTTCCCTATTGTTGTTACACTATTGCCCATCGTGGCAGAAGATAGTGCCGTACAACCGCAGAATGCACTATTCCCGATAGTGGTGACACTATTAGGCAGAGTAATAGACGTAAGGTTCTCCATGCCCTTGCATAAATATGCAGGGATGCTCTCTATTTCATTGCCAAAGGTGAATGAGGTGATTTGTGAACGAAGGTCAAAGTTGTCGCTACTACCCGAATAATTATAGTAGTAGAATGGTGTATTGCCGGAAGAATAATCTGCTATGTTCTTCACATTCCATACTACGGATGTCAGAGCAGTACAACCTCCCAACACGAACTTGCCCATAGAGGTCAAGCCGGCGGGGAACGTGATTTTGGTCAAGTTCTTGCAGTTGCGGAACGCATAATTGCTAATAGATGTTACCTCGTCTGCTATTTCTACCTCTGCGATAGAATCACGGAGCAATCGCCATGGCACCTCACTTTCCGCATACGAGTACATACTGCCTGTGCCCATAATGCGCAGAGTGGACTGGGCGTATTCCCATGTCGTATTAGAGCCGCATTTACCATTTTTGGAGAGGACAAACATTGCAGTCAGTGTAGTGTCTTGCGTAACCTCCACGGTATAAGGATTGTCGGTAGAGCCATCGCTCCATTGTGCAAATTGATAACCAAACTTAGGTGTAGCGGATATAATCGCATTATCGTTGTTGCACAGATTGGCTTGCGTTACAGAGGCAGTTCCCTGCGAACTGTTTTGTGTCCTGACGGTTATCGTATATTGGGGTAAGGGTTCTACAATGTTCTTATCGTAGAATCGGTTCCACCCCCCAGCGTTCTGATATGCCTGTTTCGTGCCACAAGGGATATATAAAATTGGTTTGCTATAATATCTACCATAATAACCATCATTGAAGCCTAAATCGTTATTCGTGAGGGTTGGAGGATTTTCTGATAGCAGATAGAGCGTATCTATATCATCCCCTCTGCCAAATGCTCCTGTTCCTATGTTGGTCACAGAAGCAGGAATGATAATAGACCTGCTATGATTGCTGTAGAAGGCACTATCGGCAATGACTTTTATTGTATTAGGGATAATCGTCTTTTTGCAGCCAAAGAGAAGTGTATTCGTCTTGGTTTCAATAAGAGCATCACAATTATCACGGCTATCATAAGTAGCATTGTTTTTATCCACCATTACAGACACTATGTTATCATACGGATAGAATGCGTACTCCCCTATATTTGCTACCTTACTGCCAATGGTAATAGAGTCTAATCTTGAGTCCATAAATGCTCGTTCTCCAATGCTCGTTACACTATTGGGAATGACAATAGACGTAAGACCCGTGCAACCATTAAACGCACCTTTCCCAATGCTTGTTACACTATCACCGATAGTAACAGAGGCAATCCGGGTACAACCCTCGAAAGCATAATCTCCAATGCTTGTTACTTTGTTAGGAATCTCAATAGAAGTCAGACCTGTGCACCCTCGGAAAGCACTATTTCCAATGCTTGTTACTTGGTTAGGGATTGTGATATGTCTTAGCCCTGTACAGTTCTTAAAAGTCCCCATTCCAATGCTCGTTATACCATTACCAATGGCAACAGATTCAAGACTTGTGCAATCCTTAAAAGCATTATACCCTATACTCGTTACACTATTGGGGACAATGATAGACGAAAGACCTGTACATCCATTGAAAGCATGTTGCCCGATATACATTATACTATCGCCCAAAGCAACAGAAGCAAGACCACTGCAACCCGAAAATGCGGACAAATTTATACTCCTTACGCTATTGGGGATTGTGATAGAATATAGTCTTCTCATTCCCTGACATAGATAAGTCGGGATAGTTGCAACAGAATCACCAAAGGTAAATAAGGTAATTTGAGTACAGACATCAGAGAATGGAGATGAAGAATCTTTGCATGATTTAGCATTCCATACAATAGAAGACAAATTGTTGCAACCAGAGAAAGCAGATTTACCAATACGTGCCACATCTTTGCTTATAGAAATGGATGTGAGTTTCCTCATTTCATAGCAGAGATATGCGGGGATTGCTTTCACAGAATCACCAAACGCAAAAGAGGTAATTTGGGTACGGATATTATAAAAAGGAGATGCACTATTGTAACCAAAATCTTTATACGATTTCGCATTCCATACAACAGAAGAAAGAGCGGTACAACCACAGAAGACCTCATTCCCGAAATTGGTTACATTGTTACCAACAGAAACAGAAGATAGTTTCTCCATTCCATAGCAAAGGTATGCAGGAATGGTCTCAACAGAGTCGCCAAAAGCAACAGAGGTAATTTGGGCGCGAACTTTATAGAAAGGAGCATCACTCTCTGAGTACACATTTCTATACGATTTTGCATTCCAAACCACAGAGGTAAGATTTGTGCAACCAGAGAAAGCACTATTTTCAATCTCCGTTACACCATCGGGGATGGTGATAGATGTAAGACTTGTGCAACCAGAGAAAGCCATATATTCTATTTTAATTACACTATTGGGAATTGTGATAGAAGATAGAGTTGCACAATCTATGAAAGAATAATGTCCAATCATCGTTACACCATTAGGAATGATTGTAGTATTGCAACCTTGTAGTAATGTATTACTTGATGTTTCAATGATTGCATTGCAGTTATCACGACTATCGTATCTGCTGTTTCCTTTTTCAACAACAATAGATGTAAGTCCAGAGCAACCACCCAAAGTTTCATCCCCTATACTTTTTACACTATCAGGAATAGTGATATGTTTTAGACCTACACAACCATAGAAAGCACCCCATCCAATACTTGTCACATCTTTGCTTATCGAAATAGATGTAAGTTTTTCCATTCCGTGGCAGAGGTATGCAGGGATTGTTTTCACTGAATCACCAAACGTAAATGATGTGATTTGAGTGCGAATATCGTAAAAAGGAGCATCACTCATGTTGTTAGACAGTTTACACGATTTGGCATTCCATGCAATAGAAGACAAACTATTGCAACCATCGAACGCATACTTACCGATACTTGTCACGTTTTTGCTAATAGAAATAGATGTGAGTTTTTCCATTCCGTAACAGAGGTATGCAGGAATTGTCAAAACAGAATCACCAAACGTAAAAGAAGTAATTTGGGCACGAACATTATAGAAAGGAGCATAACTTACATCTGTTACATTTCTATACGATTTTGCATTCCAAACCACAGAAGTAAGATTTGCGCAACCAGAGAAAGCACTACTTCCTATTCTCGTCACACTACGTGGAATAGTGACAGATGTGAGACCATTGCAGTTGGAGAAA
This sequence comes from uncultured Bacteroidales bacterium, assembly GCA_934725535.1. Taxonomy (GTDB): domain Bacteria; phylum Bacteroidota; class Bacteroidia; order Bacteroidales; family Paludibacteraceae; genus Colicola. The sequence continues at coordinate 18,234 of CAKVBV010000041.1, forward strand.
GCACTATTTCCGATATTTGTTACACCGTTGCCAATAATGATGTTAGTAAGACCTGCGCAACCTTCAAAGGCAGACCTTCCAATGCTTAACACGCTGTCAGGGATAGTGACATAAGTAAGACCTGTGCAACCATAGAAAGCCATATCACCAATACTTGTCACGCTGTTGGGAATAGTAATGGAGATAAGCCCCGCGCAATTATAAAAAGCATAGTTTCCAATGCTCGTTACACTATTGCCAATACCGACCGATGCAAGACCTGTGCAACGGTAGAAAACACTACTCCCTACACTTGTTACGCTATTAGGAATCGTGATAGAAGTAAGACCTATGCAATCAGAAAATGCACTCCCCCCTATACTCGTTACACCATTGCCCATAGAAACAGACGTGAGACCAGTACAACCCGAGAAAGCACTATATCCGATATACGTTACACTATCAGGAATAATTATAGAGGTACATTTATTCATTCCATAACAAAGATAAGCTGGTATTGTATCAACAGCCTCACCAAAAGTAAAAGAGGTTATTTGAGTGCGGACATTATAGAAAGGAGCATTGCTTTCATAGTTCACTTTTCCATACGATTTCACATTCCAGACAGCAGAGGTAAGGTTTGCGCAACCCACGAAAGCACGATATCCAATACTCGTTACACTATTGCCAATACTGACCGATGCAAGACCTGTGCAATAAGAGAAAGCCTCATCTCCAATACTCGTTACACTATTCGGAATAGTGATAGAGTTAAGCCCCGTGCAGCCTGAAAAAGCATCCTCTCCAATAGTCGTTACACTATTGCCAATACTGACAGATGTGAGACTTGTTTCACCATAGAAAGCGTTATCTCCAATGCTCGTTACACTATATGTTTTTCTAGAAATAATAATAGTTGATGGAATTGTAACAGAAGTAAGCTCCCCATAGTATGGACGTATTACCTCAACCGTACTATCGCTTGTAGATTTGTACCAGAGGTCGCCGGACACGAAATCCGCCCAAAGGGCAGTAGTGGCAAAAAGTGCCACGAATAAGGATAAAATTCTTGTTTTCATAACAATATAGTTTTATTGACTTTGTTTTTGAAATATGATACATAGATATGTCACAGATGATAGGTGAACTCTTGCTGGGTTCTTGTATCTTCTGTTACAATGATAGGAATACTACCTGCTTTCCAAATTGCCTGCAATACGGGCATATTCGGGTGTTGGTATTTATCAGTCTTGCCTGCGGAAATAATGCAAATCTTCTCGGGCTTGTAGAGCGATTCGTTAAGATTATGCATTGAGCCATGATGTGGCACTTGCAGCAGCCCGATTTTATCCCAATATCGCTGGTAGTATTTGGTTAGTTTCTCACCATTGGTATTGCACTCTTTTTTCGGATAGTCCGGATTCGCCTCAAAATCTCCGCAATATAAGCAATTGAGTGTACAATAACGTGGGATATAGTGGCACAATTTAGTTCGCAGAAAGTCAAGCAGACGAATGTGACAATACTTGAAACATCTATGACATTCTGTACCCGAAAATACGGTCATAGAATAAGAATTATGTTTTTTGCCAAAAACTTTCTTATACGCTTTCTTTAGGTCTTCGATGTTGGTGTCTTTGAGTATTTTGTTTAGTTCTTTGAAATTCACATTGCCTTCTTGGTCTATCGCTCCCTTGAATATGGAGTCTTGTAATAGTTTCTGTTTCTGCTTATCAAGTTGCAGATTGAACGGAATATATAACCACGAAAATATGCCCGAGTCTTCTCCTATCGGGCAATTTATTTTTGTCTGCGGCGAAATAGAATCCGATAGTTCGGAAAGCGGGATATTAGTCTCCTCTATATCCTTTTTTTCTGTATCTGTTTTAGATTCCTGTACTTGGATAACTTTCGGGAAATCGCCGTTCTCCGGATTGTTTCGATGCTCATATAAAGTTATTATCCACTTATTCGCGGTATTATCAGAGGGCTCTATGGATGGTGTCCCGTCTGATTGGTCGGTCTCTGCTGTTTGTATGTAGTTGAACACATACGCTTCAATAACTATCTCCGGGGTTAGTTGAGGTACAATGATTCGCTCTATATGACATTTATCTTTCAAATACTCAATACCGTTGATATGGTCTGTATGGAAATGGGAAATAAAAAGCAAATTGATAGTCTCCTTGTCTTTAGGATAAAAATTATCAATAGCACGCTTGATTCTATCCTCAAATACTCCTGCAGGAACACCTCCCTTGAATGCTTCGTAACATCCGCAGTCGAATACTACAGAGAATTTACACTCATCATTTTGCATAAAACGTTCTGTATAGAACGCGCCATGCCCGATGGGATGAAAAGCGCGTGTCATAGTGATTCCATTTGAAGTGGAACATAATGGCAGTTGGTTACTTTGTGTTGTTTTGCTCATAGGCTGTCGTTGTTTTTGCATAGGAACTCCCTACTATGCGGATTATAAATAGGTTGATACAGGTACAAATAAAAAACGTGGAGTCCGACTGTCGTCGTTCCACACATTGAGGCTCTCGCATTGCCCGAAACAATAGAACCGACAACGCGAAGCCCACGCAAGATATAAGTAGTATCTAACAAGGAGAAATGCTAGCATAGTAGTACATTATGCAAGCACCAAAGTCCAAACGTGACAATGACAGGACACAGCCTTTAATGGTCACATTCGACCAATTAACGACGCGAGCCGCGTCGTCTCCCAAAGACGGAATATACTTATACTCCGAGGGCATCTATCGTTGCTGTGTCCTGATTGTTTCAGAAATTTGCGAGATTTCAATGTGTCAGAACAGAGCGTCAATAAACGCCTTTTATTTGTTGTGAAGTATTGCGGGGAAACGTGAATGTCATAAAATCACACTCGTTTCCGTTGAGAACACCATCTCCATAGTACGCAAAACTTCACGGTGCAAAAGTACAACAATTATTGCAAATATGCAAATTGAGAGGATAGACCGCCTGCGGCGGTTAGAGAGTAGGGAAGATACTGCCGCTTGGCAAGCGGCAGGCGAAGACACAATATAAGAATGTAAGATATACTATACTGCGTATGACGACGCGAGACGATAAGGTGCTTCTTTTTGTTGCCATATAACGACGCGAGACGATAAGGAGTTCTGCTCAAGCCACAGGCTTTCGCTTCGCTACGGCACCTCTGTTATGACGACGCGAGCCGCGTCGTCTCCCAGCAAAGTAAGAGGCTGCCTACACTTGTTAGACAGCCTCGTGAAGTTTGTTACTCCAGCGGTCGGAGGGTGATGGCGTATCCGCCGGAGGGGGCTTGATAGAGCGAGAGTTTGGATTTGGAGGTTACGCGTTTGGTCGTGACAGTGTATGCCTGCGGGTTGGTGCGGTAGTCTGCGTCCGGGGCATCGGCATAGATAGTGGCGATGTACTTCTTGCCTGCGGGGAGGAAATCCAAACGAATGTCCGAGGTACGGGGCTGCTCGCCGTTGGTGCCACCGACGAAATACTCGTCCTTGCCCTTGGTCTTGCGGGCAACGGTGATATACTCCAGCGGTTCCGCCTCAAGGTACCACGATTGGTCCCAGTCGATTGCCACATCACGTATGAATTGGAAGGCATCGGGGAACCGCTCGTAGTTCTCGGGGAGGTCTGCCGCCATCTGAAGGGGTGAGTACATGGTTACGTAGAGCGAGAGTTGGTTTGCCAAAGTGGTAAGACAATGATTGTGGTTGTGGGGGTTCATCTTGGACATATCCATCTCGAAGATACCCGGGGTGTAGTCCATCGGTCCGCCATTGAGACGCGTGAAAGGCAGGATACATGTGTGTCCCGGACGGATATCCATCATAGCCTGGTACTCGGTTCCCATAGCCGATTCGTTGCCTATCCAGTTGGGGTAGGT
>CAKVBV010000042.1 GCA_934725535.1 uncultured Bacteroidales bacterium
ACCTTTTGAATCGTCTGCAACGCCCTATTCATCGGACATGAAGCCACTTCCCAGCCTGCAATTTGACCCATAGACCATGTTTTACACCCTTATTTTTATGCAAATTTGCACACTTGCTAACTATTAACTATTAACTAAAAAGCCGACACCTCACCGACACCTTACCGTACTATTAACTATTAACTATTAACTATTAATTACAAATCGGGTTCATCGGTTCATGGGTTCATCTTTTTTAAGCCAATATATACCCCAAAACACTTGCCTTTAGAATGTAACTATTTATATATTAAATAGTTATATATAATATATAGTATATATAGTATGTAAATATACTATAAAAATACACGAAAAATACATATATTTATGCAAAAATACACAAAGCGCACATCGCGTCCCAAATTACGTGAACCCTCGAACCTTGAACCCTCACACAAACGCAAAAGCACAAAAAAAGAGGCTCTCCGCATCGCGGCAGCCTCTCTGAATTTACAACTAAAAACGATTGCTTACTATTTACGTACTGCAGGGACGTTTTTGGCATCGGCTGATTTCCACCAGAAGAAGTAACTGTTCTGTTTTTGCTTCTCCTCTTTGGTACGTGCTACAAACACGGGCTCCATAGTATAGGGGTTCAATCCCGTGTAGAACATCGTGGTGGACAGCGTCATAGGCGTAGGAGTGAAGTCCTGCACCTGCTCGGGATGGTAGTGCATCTGCTGCGTGAAATGCGCCAACTGCTTCATATCCTGATTGGTACACCCCGGATGAGACGATATGAAATACGGTATCAACTGCTGATGCATACCAGCCTCTCTATTCACACGCTCAAAGAACCGACGAAACTGCTCATAATGCTCCCACGAGGGCTTGCGCATCAGCCGCAACACCGATGCCGAAGTGTGTTCGGGTGCTACCTTTAGCCGTCCCGACACGTGCCGCGTAATCAGTTCACGACCGTACTCCTCCGACATCAAGTCATAACGGATACCACTGCCCACAAACGCTTTCTTAACATAAGGCAACCCGTCCACTGTGCGATAGATGTGCAACAGAGGTGCAAAATCGCGGTTGAGGTTCTTGCAGATATTGGGTTGCAGACAACTGGGGCGGGCACAACGACGGCACAGGCTCATATCGCGTCCGTGCATACCGTACATATTAGCACTCGGACCGCCCAGGTCGCTCAGATAGCCCTTCCACTCGGGTAAATCCTTCAGTTTATCTATTTGTCGCAAGATACTAGCCTCGGAACGTGAGGTGATTTGCTTGCCCTGATGCGCCGAGATAGTACAGAAACTGCAACCGCCGAAGCACCCGCGGTGCATACACACCGAGAAGCGTATCATCTCATAAGCGGGTATGCGTTTGTCCTTGTACTTGGGGTGCGGACGGTACATAAACGGCAAATCGTACACGGCATCCAACTCTTCCGTAGTCATCGTCGGATAGGTAGGATTGACTACCACCCACTTACTGCCCACCGATTGCACCAATGTCCGTGCCACTATCTTGTTGCTCTCCGTCTCTATCAGGCGGAAGTTCTCAGCATGACTGCGCTTGCTCGCTACTGCCTCCTCGTGACTGTGCAACAGGATAATATCCGTATCAACAGGCTGACGGTCTGTCAGATAGGCTGTTTGCGGAATGTCGTGCTGCACACCGCGACGCGCTATCTCCACCATCTGCTTCTCACCCATACCATACACCAAGAGGTCTGCGTGCGAATCCACTAATATGGACGGCATCAACCTGTCCGACCAATAGTCATAGTGCGTCAATCGGCGCATAGATGCCTCTATCCCGCCTATCACAACAGGCACATCGGGGAAGTGCTGTTTGAGTATCCTGCAATAGGTTATCGTGCAGTAGTCAGGACGCTTACCCGCCTGACCGTCAGGGGTATAGGCATCATCAGAGCGCAGGCGCTTGGCTGCAGTATAGTGGTTCACCATCGAATCCATGCTGCCTGATGTAACGCCAAAGAACAAACGCGGTCGTCCTAACTTGGTGAAGTCGCGATGGTCACCACGCCAATCAGGCTGGGGCACTATAGCCACACGATACCCTGCCGCTTCCAGTACACGCCCTATGACGGCAGCACCAAAGGCGGGGTGGTCGATATAAGCGTCTCCCGAAAAGAGAATCACGTCCACCTCGTCCCAACCACGCAACTGCATCTCCTTCTTGGTGGTGGGCAGATACTTTCGCAAATCGAATGCTTCCTCCATCTGACGGCACCCAATTAAAAATTAAGAATGAAGAATTAAGAATTAAAACTTTATTCTCGTAATGGTTCCCTCGCTGCTGGTAACGACACACTCTTTTCCGCTCAATGGCAACACTGTATTGAGTATGGAGTTACCTATCTTGTGCCGCCACATCACCTGTCCCGTTTTTGCATTCATACCGATGAGCAGACCATTCTTGGTGCCTACCCACAGCGTGCCGCCTTTCTCCAATGGCATACACGGGTCATGCTCATAACCAAACCCTGCATTCACCACCCACTTTGCTTGAGGTTCGCGTGCCATAGCGTCCAATGCCACGATGTCGTCCCACATACACTTGGAATAGACCGTCTTGCCGTCCTCGCTCAACCCCACCGTCTCACGCACTTTGTACTGGTTGGTACGCCATATCTGTGCACCCGTCTCGGCATCCAGACACGTCCAGAAGCGGTCGGGCGCGGTGATGAATATCTTGCCGTCCGATGCTACGGGCCACACACTGGCAGGCGACAACTTACCATTGCTCTTACCATTGGTCCAACGCCATACCAGACTGCCGTCGCTCAGGTTCAATGCATAGAAGTACGTGTCCCAACACCCGAAATACAACTTGTCTCGATACACCAGCGGGCGCGTCAGCACATAGTTCTTCAGTTGGTCAAACACCCACTTCACTTCACCTGTATGAATATCAATGGCACGCATACACCCGTCACCACCGCCTATGTATGCCACACCTTTGTATATAGTGGCAGCCCCCATCACGGCTTGCTTGGTAGGTACACGCCACAAGGGAGTGCCATCTGTGGTGCGTAGTCCGTAGATGGTGTCGTTGGCACTGCCGAACACCACCACACCTTCATCTGTTGCGGCCGAACCCACAATACGCATACCCGTGGCAAAGGTCCACTCGGTCTTGCCCGTGCGTGCGTCCAACGCATACATCATACCGATGTCATCACCTATATATAGTGTGTGTCCGTCGGTTACAGGGGTGGAATAGATACCGCCTGTCAGTTGCCGGCTCCATACCTCTCGCACCTGCTTGTATTGCTCATTCACCGAGTAGTCGGGACGCAATGCGGGGTCAGGGGCACCATAATGCTTCTGCTCAAACGGCAGACTGAGCCACTGCACAGGGGCTTGTCCGATACGTTTCTCACTCACACGGATACTGTCTGTCACGGTGATATAGGAATAGCCGTTGATGCTGTCGTTGCCACGCAGGTTCGAGCGGTTGATAACATCGGGCATGCCGTCGCAGTCAAACAGCAGGTTGCGATGATAATGCCCGCCGATGATGCACTGCACATTGTAGCGGCGCAGCACGTCCGTAACATCAAACCAGTTATCCACATCACCGTTCTGCAGCGGATAGTGTGTAACCACAATTATCTTGCTGTTGCCGTGATTAGCCACACTGTCCAATTGTTCTTTCAACCACGCTATGTCCTGTGGTGCCACGTGTCCGTCTGCCATACGAATCACCGGTCCCGAGTTGAAACCGACAAAGAACGTGCTGTCGTAGGTGAACGCGAAACGGTTGCTCCCGAACACGCGGCTGAAGTCCATCACACCCGACTCAGACCATGTCGTCTCATGGTTGCCCGACGTGGCATAGTACGGCACGCGGAGTCTGTCCAATTCGCTCTTTACAGTCTCCAAAGCACGACGGTCCCCCGACTCTGTGAGGTCGCCCGACACTATCACAAAGTCCACATCGGGTAGTGCGTTGATGTCTGCCACTGACCGTTGCAAATCCTCCAACGGTTGCGGGTTGCTGTTGCTGATATGTGTATCTGTCAGCAGTGCAAACGAGAAAAGTAATATACTTGCTATAGCTATATTCATATCTATTCCAATTGTAGGTTCATTCTATTCTTCAGTTCCTCCAAGTGAGGGTTTTGTTTGGCGAGCAACTTGTACTTCTCTGCCGCCGTGTAAGCACGCGATGTCTCTGTACGTGTCTCCACGTCCACCTGCAACATCAGGTAATCATTCTTCAGTTGCTCACGCACGATGTTCATCACCTGTTTGCCGAACTTGGCGAACTCTTGTTTCTGCCAAGGGTTGGCTACCGTGATATGGCACAACCGCGGGTTCAGTATCTCCGGGGTAACGGCACTCAACATTGCCAGCAGACGCTCTTCACGAGGGAAGTGTTTGTTCAGACCAACCCACGCGTCTATGAGTTGGTCACGTGTAAAAGGGGTCTCGCGTTTCTGTTGGTCGGTTGTTACTGTTGCAGTTGCCGTTGTGGGTTGGCTTGCCGTAGTCTGTGCTTGAGGCTTGTTCACCACACCGAGGTTGCCGAGTGATGGCAGTTTGCCTATCTGTGGCAGCGGTTGTGCCTTTGGCGGTGCCGGTGGTGGTGTCTGCGGGGTGGCAGGTGGTGCTTGTGTTGCCGTAGGCTTTGATGCAACAGACTGTGCGGCAGGTTTTGCCGTGGGCTGTTGTACTGTTGTGGGTTTCATTGTCGGCTGCGCGGTTGAACGTATTGGGGCTCCCCCTCCTTGAGGGGGCTGGGGGGAGTCCTGTTGAGGCATGGCTATCTGCCCCAACTTCACCAACGCCAACTCCACTGTCAGTCGTTTGTTGCGTGCCGTGCGGTAGTTGATGTCGCACGTATTCATCACGTCCAACGCTTGGAACAGCCATCGTGCACTGCACCTCTGTGCCTGCTCGGCATAGTGCCGGCGTATCGCGTCCGAGGTCTCTAATAGTTGCACCGTTGCCGCGTCTTTGCTCACCAATACATCGCGCAGGTGCTGGGCGAAACCAGTAACGAAGTTGCCTGCGTCAAAGCCCTTTTGCAGCACCTCGTTCAGAAGCAGCAGTTCGTCGCTCACACGCCCCTCCAGTGCCGCGTCCACAAGGCGGAAATAGTAGTCCGTGTCCAATACGTTCAGCACCTCTATCGCCTGTTCGTAGGTGATATGATTGCCGCAGAACGACACCAACTGGTCGAAGATACTCAATGCATCGCGCATACCACCGTCCGCCTTCTGTGCCACCACGTTCAGTGCCTCTTCCGACACGTCCACGCCCTCCTGCTTTGCCACATACTGCAGATGGTGAATGGTGTCCGCCACCGTGATACGGCTGAAGTCATACACCTGACAGCGACTCAGAATGGTCGGCAGCACCTTGTGTTTCTCCGTTGTCGCCAAGATGAAGATGGCATACGAGGGCGGCTCCTCCAATGTCTTCAGCAGCGCATTGAACGCACCCGCGGACAGCATGTGCACCTCGTCGATGATATACACGCTGTACTTGCCCACCTGCGGCGGGATACGCACCTGGTCTATCAGCGAGCGGATGTCCTCCACCGAGTTGTTTGATGCCGCGTCCAACTCGTGGATGTTAAACGACCGTTGCTCGTTGAACGCCACGCACGATTCGCATTGGTTGCAGGCATCGTGGTCGGGTGTCGGGTTCAAGCAGTTGATAGTCTTGGCAAAGATACGCGCACAGGTGGTCTTACCCACGCCGCGCGGTCCGCAGAACAGGTACGCATGCGCCAGATGGTTGGTGCGAATGGCGTTGCGCAACGTCTGAGTCAGCGCCTGCTGCCCCACCACACTCTCAAACGTGCTTGGACGGTATTTGCGTGCCGATACAATATAATCCATATTATTTACGATTTACCAATTTACGATGTACGATTTATTGGGGCATTTACTGACATTGAATTATTTGCCCGCAATGTCCCGAATCCGTTTAGCCTGCAAAGTTACGAAAAACATCTCACTTTCGCAAACGCCGTGTGCTCCGCGCAGCCACACAAACACCATTTGCCACCCTCAAAGAGGGGAACCGATGGCTCCGTATGTATAATTATGCTATTTCAGTTTCCATGTCTGCCACGATGTGCCCACAGCGGCAGAAGGAATGACGCAAGGTGTCTGCGACTTGCCATTGAGCACGATGGACTGCTGGCGGACATTGGTGGTGATATAGTCGCCGAGGTCTTGCAGGGTAACATCGCCGCCGGTATCTTGCAGTTTCTTGAGCAGATAGTACGTGAACATACCATGTTGCTTCTCGCGGTTGGGGTAGGCGGTTTCGTCCCCTTGCGCCGCAGAGAACACCACCATATTGCCTTGCGGCACACCGTTCTTGGTTTTGAGTGCTACCCCACGCGCCGCAGCCAACATACCCTCCTCGCGCTTGCTGCCCGAGAAGCAAGCGTCCATAAAAATAGTCACATTGGCGGTGTTCATCTGCCCCAACGATGCATAGAGGTTATCCAACTTATACCCCGTAGTAACATCGGTGCTGATACCGTCCACGGGCAGGAGATAGGCGGTGTGGCTGCTCTCGTCGGGAATACCGTGCCCTGCATAATAGAAGATGATATGCGCATCATCAAAGACTTCGGTGATATTCTCCAACCACGACACTTGCGCCTTGAGTTGGTTGCCTGTGGCATTCTGAATATAGTGGATATGCTTCTCTGGAATACCCAAAGTCTTCTTGCAATACTCGTAGAAGATATTGCCGTCGTTGAGGGCAAAGGGCACCGATGCTACCGACTGGTAGTTCTCGTTGGCAATGATGACTGCAAAAGCCTTGTCGTTGCGGATATTGCTGACGGGTATATTCTCGTCCACATCTGCGAGCAGGGTAGCGCGGTGTATCTCCACTTCCGAGTCGTTGCGCGCCACATTCATCTCTATCGTTCCGCCGATGTGCTGCCCCAGTCGGAGAGCAACCGTCTCGCCCTTGGCGTAGCCCTTTTGCTCGGTCAATGCCACCTGCACATTGATGTTCTCTGCCGCCTCTTGGTTGGTAATCAGTTCATAGTCAAACGTGCGGCTCTCGCCTGCTGCCAATGCAGGGATAGTGATATACTCCATATCGCCCCCTATGCGGTTCACGTTTCTGGGCAGTTTGATTTGCACCCCCACATTCTCCGCCTTGCCTTGGTCCATATTCTGCACTATCACCTGCAGGCGGAAGGGCTTGCGCCGCTCCAGCACGCCCGAGTTGTCCCCCACAATCTTGTAACTCGCCACGTTCACCATAGGTGTTCGCAGTTTGTGCGTACCGATGGTGGATTTGATTTGCTCCGTGCCATATCCGTTGGGCTCGTCCACATACATACTCAGGGTAATATCCCCCGTGACGGTGGAAGCGTCTGCACTGATGGGTATCTCCACCCACTGCGTCGTCCCTTTCGGAATAACAGGCAATGCAATGTCCTTTAGCCGAATACCTTGTGTAGCACCTGTCGCCGATACTTTGGCAACACAGGCATAACCATCACCGCGCCCCGAGTTGGCAACTTGAAAACGTATCTTGCACTGCTCATTGCCGTCAATCACCCCATTACCATCTTGGTCAACGAACTGCACAGAATTTGGCACTATATCCAAAATAGGAGGAATGACCTCTTTCCGAATACAGAAGTCCATAGGGGCACTGACATTAGACTGGGCAAGCAGATTACCTGCTGCAAACACAGGAAACAAAAGAAATAAGAACTTTTTCATAAAATTTTATTTTTATAGCAATCATCCCTACGAGATGTTTGCTATTATTTAATCTAAATCTTGAACAAGACGGACTGATCGCCCGATGTAGCGGTCGTAGTTGAACGTGTACGCTACACCAGAGAAGATGTTCAGGCAGTACGCATCGTCCGAGCCGAGAGGCGTAGCAGACCAGTAATAGCCGTTGAGCAGTACGTTGTACACACACGCCCCGTCGCGGTCACCCGAAACCGGCAAGAAGACAGCACCTGTTGCTTCCAATGATTGCCAATCACTCAAGGTGAGAGTCTGACAATCAGCATAAGCCTGTACACTTGTTTCACTTGCAAAGCCCGACTTGAAAGTTACACCGACAGGGCACGTCCAATTATCTGGAAGCAAGATAAGACCATCGGCATACTTCGAACCATCTGCATTGAGGTTGATGCATGCTATACCTATTAAATTATTTGCATCGGTACGAGTGTAACGCAAGTAATACCACTCAATATACGTCAGAGTTCGCCATGTGTTAGGAGCGTCTGTTCCTATGGTATTTGTACCCCAATCAACGAAATCACCACTATAATCTAAATTAGACTGCGATGTACTGATACCCCATTGGGCGGAACCCATGCTACCACTCCAACCAAACAAGTCTATCTTGTCTGCCAATACATGACCTCTCCCATTTGCCTCGCCTATTATATAGTACTGATGTTCTGCGAATGACCATGTATGTGTGGATCTGGTGTATTGCAGATTGCCCGGTGAGAAAGCAACTTTCTTGGTGGCACTCACTGAAAAATAATAATCTGGCTTGGCTGCCACCTTGAAACGTACATTCCGTGCTACAAATTCGTTTTGCTCCTGTAATGGCTGCCATATAATTTGTTTGTTTACACCCGCAGAAACATCATTCCCCACATTACCTGTTACGGCTTTGAGTTCGGTATATTGGTTAGATTGTCCTGTGGCAACCCATACACTAATAGTGGCTTTTTTATCAAGGTCGTAAGTGATAATAATATCCTCTCCGTCTTGATACACACGAACATTTGTCACATTCTGTGCATAAACACAGAATGTAAATATCAATAAAAGAATTGAAATAACAATTGATCTCATAAAGATGTTATAGCGATTAGTAGGGAACGACTATTTCAAGAATATCAGAAAAAGATTCATTTATAGAGATTTTCTCGTCTCTGCAAATAGACTGATTAAAAATACTTTGTGCTAATTGTTCTGTAAAGGATATTTCATTCTCATCCGCCATTATAGAAGAGGCAAAGAGCAGTCGATAATAAATAATACGTAGTTTCCTTGGAGTCAAATAATAGTTTGGGGTCTGCGATACAAAAAGTTGTAGCCAATAGACTATGACTTGTTCTGAAATTGGCAAATCTTGTTGGGTTCCAATAACCGAATAATGTAAAGACCTTTCTGTACGATATGTGCTATACGGACGAAGGTCACTATCCATTGAGGTCTCATCATACAAACACCGAACAAACCGTTGCTGTTGGGAAACATCCAACTTGGGTAATCCAACACTAAACAGGAATAATTTATCCAACTGCTCAGTGATAATGTCTCTGTGCAAATTATAAGCTTCTCTGTTATATTTCTTTTGGAGAGCAAAAGCCACTCTATCTTGGTCTAAACTACAAATAACAATCAGCCGTTGTTGTATGATAGGATTTTCCAATATAGTACGGAGCGAATCCAAGATGTTTATCATTTTATCTTCATTACAACGGTCAATATCATCTATGTATAGTATAACTTTTCTCCTTTCGGTGTGTTTGCATATCCATATAGAAAGTAAGTTGGATAAACTATCCTCAATCTCGTTTTGTACACCAAGAATGTCCTTGAATCCACATCGTCTATTTATATATAGTAAGTATTGGTGTATTTGATTTATATACTGCATTATATCAACGATTATTGCAAGACCACTAGCACCTGATAAAATCCATTTGTAAAATAATGTCATATTGGAGTGCCGTACAAACAATATCGCGATGATACACATACAGATCACTAGTAGACTACTGTATAACGAAGTATATTTTTTGATTTGATACAATCTATTTATCAGGCGTACCCACCATCTCCCCTCACCATACATAGTTTCGTAAAGGTATGCCCATAATGCAGGAGTATCCTGGTATTTCCATGCATTAAATTCCACAATATCATAATGGATACTCTTCTTCCGTTTTCTTAACTTACATTTATTACACTTTTGCCTATCTGAAATTTGTGCTTTGACTTGGTTCCAGAAATACGTTTTACCACGTCCCCATTGCCCAAAGATGCCAATCATACACAAATTGTCTGTAGTTGATTTGGCAATGCTATCCAATTGCGATAAAAAACAACTGGCAATCTTACCAACACCAAAACATGGGATAGTGTTTTTATCCTTAATGGACGTTGTTATTTTTTGTGCGATATACATAATGTTCGTAGTCCTATGTAATAATCTTATAAATCTCTAACAAGACGGACTGCGCGCGCAGAAACGTTCACGACCACCGTACCCTTGTAGGTCGAACGCGTCGAAGTAAAATTCCCACGCGTAGTTCGAGTCGTCAGACGTAGCAGACCAATAGCAGCCACTATCCTGTATGCCGAACACTTCCGACCCACGACGACCACCCGAAGCCGGCAAGAAAACGGCTCCTACGGCTTCCAACTGCCGCCAATCGGAAAGAGAGAAGGTCTGGTAATTGGCATAACGCTGTACACCCCATCCTTCCGCAAAGCCCGACTTGAAAGTAATGCCTGCAGGGCATATCCAATTATCAGGGAGAAGGATAAGACCATTTATATACTTACTACTATGTGTACTAAAGTTGATACGTGCCACACCTTTTAGGTTATATGCATTGGTACGCGTATATAATAAGTAGTACCATTCATCAATAGTCAAGGTGTACCATATACTACCATCACCTATATTCGTACCCCAATCCACAAAAACGCCACTATAATCCGAATAGGACTGCGCTGGACTGATACCCCATCTAACAGAACCTGTACTACCACTCCAACCAAACAAGTCTATCTTATCGGCAAGAGCACTACCACTCTTGGAATATCCGTATATGGTATCGTAAGATTCAGTACCACCAGCCACATTATCCGTTCCCAGCATATCATATTGATGCTCAGCAAATGACCACGTATTGGTGGATTGACTATATTGCAGATTGCCGCGAGAGAAAGCAACTTTCTTGGTGGCACTTACCGAAAAATAATAGTATGGCTTGGCTTCCACCTTGAAGCGTACATTTTGCGCCACAAACTCCATTTGCTCCTGTAACGGCTGCCATATAATTTGTTTGTTTACGCCCGCAGAAACATCTTTTCCCACATTACCTGTTACGGCTTTGAGTTCGGTATATTGGTTCGATTGTCCCATGGCAACCCATATACGGATATTGGCTTTTTTATCAAGGTCGTAAGTAATCACAATCGTCTCCCCCTCTTGCCGCACACGCACATTCGTGGCGTTCTGCGCAAAAGCAGACAGGGCAGAAGACAGTAGCAGTAGAAAAATAATGACTCTTTGCTTCATACACTTGTTTTTATTTTCGGATTATAATCGTTTTCTGCAGCACTTGCGCGTGCTCGTCCCGCTTCAGCAGCCGCACACGCCATGCATGAAAGTCCTCAAACCCTATGCCCCCGCTCGGCATCGCGGGCTTGCTAAACGGTTGCGTAGAGAATACAACATACAGATAGTCAGTCTCTTGCTCTCTTGTGCAGGTCATCACGTATTCGTCCACTATCGGGCGTTCCGCCTGCGATGCCTGCGCCTTGGAGAAGAACACACACTCCCTGTCGGCAGCCACTGCATAAGCCCCATCCGTCTGCGACTGATACGGCAGCATACACACCACCTGCCCGTCCTCGTCCATCAGGAAGATTGCCACATAGCCGCCCACGGGCGAGAGGAACGACACATACAAATCGTCCCCCGCCCGAAACGCCTCCGACTCGTGGTTGGGCTGTGTACCGTTGCGCAGCACACGCACCTGCAGTAGCACCTCACTACGGCTTATCTCACGTGCCTTGCCGCACACACGGGCATATACCGAAGTCTCGCCCGTGCGCTCGTCCACCGCAAAACGGTAAGTCGGTTCTTCCGTGTCGCCCAACCACTCGCCCCGCACCTCACTGCCGCCCAACGACTGAAACACCACATCGCCCTTGCCGTTGCGGCTATTGACGTAGGTAGTGTTGTCCTGCGAGACAAGCGTGCCGAACTCTGCAGCCAATGCCTCCAACCTAGCCCGCTCCGCAGCAATACGTTTCGCCTCTTCGCGACTGACATTGTCGGGCACCACGTAGGTGTACTCGCCGCAGATGGTCTTGACAGGGGCGGCACAGACCGATATAGCAAGCACCAAAGCCATGAGAATCAGAATATCACGCATAGAGATGAAACATTAATTACCACGAATTAATCATTAATTTTATTTACGCAGCGTATAACAAGGCATTGTATGTTTGGCAATGGGGTGTTTAGTCCCATTGCCAAACACAGGTGTTAGAAACCGAGGACTTGGTCGAGTTGGTTGTGCAGGTCTATGCCCTTGTTTTCAAGGTCTTGACGGATAGCGCGTTTGGCTGCTTCGTACGCCATCTTCTGGTTGTAGGCAAGGCGCACAAGCACTTCTTTGTTCTTGTTGCCCTTGACGCGGTACACTTCCATCACGGGCAGCACACGCCCGAGACTCTGCGAGATGAGGTTCTTGCTGGCACTCACGCTCTCTGTGATAGACGCTGCGTCATCGGCTGCCAACTGGCGGTTAGCCACAGTGTTCTCCACAAGGGCGGTCACCTCGGTCTGTATCTGACCGGCGAGGTTCTGTTTGGCGAGTTCGAGGGCTTGCATCTTGGCGGCATCGTAGTTCTCGCCGATGCTCATAGCCTCTGCCATGATGTAGAGTGGGTAGCCGCTTTCGTCGTACTCGTACTGCATGGTATAGGATTTCTCCAATTGTTTCTCAAGGGGCAGCGCACCAGGGGAGACAAGCCAACCTTCTTTCTTGAGTTTCTTGGCTTCTTTCTTGGTTGCCTTGCTGACACGGGCATTGAGTTCTTTCTTGCTCTGTTTCACTACCTCGTTACGCTCTTTGTTCAACTCCTTCTGCGACTGCGCGAAGGTTGTGCACGGCACTGCCATAGTGAGTGCCAACGCAAATAACATGATTTTTTTCATTTGTTTTGTTGTTTTTGCATAGGAACTCCCAACTATGCGGATTATAAACAGGTTGATACTGGCACAAATAAAAAACGTGGAGTCCGACTGTCGTCGTTCCACGAAATGAGGCCTTCGCATTGCCCGAAACAATAGAACCGACAACGCGAAGCCCACGCCAAATATAAGCAGTATCTAACGAGAGGAAAATGTTTGCAATGCATATATGCAAACACAGAGCCAAAATATGACCACAGAAGAACATCGTTCCCAACAGTCACAATTGACCGATTGACGACACGAGAAATACACCCCATTTCGCCTTTGTGGACGAATGACGGTGTGAGCCGTACTAAACAAGCCCTGACGACGCGAGCCGCGCCGTCTCCCAAGAGTGCCGTCTCCCAAGAGACGGAATACTTATACTCCGAGGGCATCTATCGTTGCTATGTCCCGATTGTTTCAGAAAGTTGCGAAGTTTCATTTCGTCAGAACAGAGCGTCAATAAACGCCTTTTATTTGTTGTGAAGCATTGCGGGGGAACAGGAATGTCATTAAATCACATCCGTTCCCGTTGAGAACACCTTCTCCGTAGTACGCAAAACTTCACGGCACAAAAGTACTATAAATTTTGCAGATATGCAAAAATGATGTGGAATAAGGTCGAAAAAGAGGAAAAAGAAGTGGAAAAGACAATCTTAAAAAACGACACTTTTTTGCGGTAGCGAGGTGGTAACGAGTTGGTAACGCTTTCCTAACGAGTTGGTAACGAATTTTATTTTACAGATATGATACAGTCTATATGCCGTCCATCTTAACAATCGTACATTTTTGAGGTTGCTTGCCGAGATGAGAAAAGTGACAGAAAGTAACAGAAAGTGACAGAAACTACCAAATCGCACCAAATCGCGCCGGAAAGTAACAGAAAGTACCGGAAACGCTCAATGCCCTCTGACTTTGTAGTACCTTTGCATCGTGATTCAAGGTGTTGAATCCGGTAGGCTGCAGACGTAAGCAGCCCGTGATGATGGACAATTTGGGTGCGGTTGCCATGGCAAGATGTATTTTGATTTGCGTATTCGCACTAATTGTTGTATCTTTGCAAGTTAAATGTGTAATTGAATATAAAAACCAAGAGAGATATGAAGAGTATTTGTTTTTGCTTTCAGATGCATGCGCCGTATCGGATAAAGAGGTATCGCTTCTTTGAGATAGGGCAAGACCATTATTACTATGACGACATGCAGACCGAGGAGGATATAACGAACCTCGTGAAGGTGTCGTATATGCCTCTGTGTCAGACGCTTGCGGAGATGATACGATTGTCGAAAGGGAAGTTCCACTGTGCGTTGTCGATTTCGGGCACGCTGCTGGAAATGCTGGAACAGTTTGCGCCGGAGATGATTGACACCCTCAAGGAACTGGCGGCAACGGGCTGCGTGGAGTTTGTGGCTACGCCCTACGCCTATTCGCTGGCAGAGGTCTATAGCGAGACGGAGGCTGCGGAGCAGTTGCAGCAACAACAGGCGATGGTGAAGGAGTTGTTCGGGGTGCAGTCGAATGTGGTGTTCGGGACGGAGTTGCTGTACTCGGACGAGATTGCGATTTGGCTGCAAAAGCAAGGTTATAAGGCCGTTATGACGGAAGGTGCCAAGCACGTACTGAGTTGGAAGAGTCCGAACTATGTGTATAATAGTTCGTCGGCTCCGAAGTTGAAAGTGCTGCTGCGGAATGCGAATCTGAGCGACGAGTTGTCGTTCCACTTCTCGGACCCTGCGTGGGGGAACTACCCGATAGACGCGGAGAAATATGCGAGCCAACTGGCGGCTATTCCCGAGGAGGAGCAGGTGGTGAACATCTGGGTCGGCGCGGAGACATTCGGGCTTCGCCAGAACGCCGGCACGGGGATATTCGAGTTTCTGAAGGCGTTGCCGTACTTTGCGTTGGAACGCGGGATAGGCTTCATGACGCCGACCGAGGTGGTGAAGAAAGTGGCTGCGACGGACAGTGTGGTGGTACCGTATCCGATGACGTGGGCAGGCGAGGCGAAAGACCTGAGCACCTACAACGGCAACGACCTGCAGCAGGAGGCGATAAAGAAACTGTATGCCGTGGCAGAGCGCGTGCACCTGTGCAAAGACAAGCAGTTGAAGCGCGACTGGCTGATGCTGCAAGATGTTAATTACCTGCACTTTATGAACCATATCGACCAAGGTGCGACGCATTTTGAGTCGGCTTATGACGCGTTTATCAACTATATGAATGTGCTGGCGGATTTCCTGCAGCGCGTGGACGAGCAATACCCCACCACGGTGGAGAATGAGGAGTTGAACGAGTTGCTGAAGACCATCAACAACCAGGAGAAAGAGATAGCCTCGTTGGAGAAAGAGATAAAGGAACTGAAGAAGCGCAAACGCGAAGAAAAGAAGAAGTAACAGACAGAGAGTGAGGCGATTAGCGCGAAATAGCGTGTGGCGGTACGTTGCCATTCTGGTGATGGCGGTGTGCGGCATAGCGGGTGTGTCTGCCAAGGACAAGCCCGTGCCGACGGTGATGCGTGCGTGGCAGTTGGACCCGTGGACGGGGATTGCCGACACGCTGGCGGGGGTGGATTCGTCGTATATGGATATGCCGATGCGCAACGTGCTGAACGACTATTCCATCTCCAACGTGACGAACTCGAACCTTATCTCGCCTGTGCAGTCGCGGGTGTATTTCGACAGGCAACGGCGTGCGGATTTTATCTTTGCGGACGCTTATACACCTTATATAATTGCGCCGCAGAATGTGCGGTTCTACCACACGACGACTCCGTATTCGACCATCGGGTACAAGAAGGGATTCGTGACAAACTTAGACCAGAATGATTTGAGTTTCTCGTTTACGGGCAATATCAATAGGCGCACGAATCTGGGTGTGACGATAGACTATCTGAACTCGTACGGGCGGTTCGCGTCGCAGGAAGGGAAGACCGTATATGGCTCTGTATTTGGCAGTTACAACGGCGACCACTACTCGTTGCAGGCGGCGTTTACGTGGAACAAGTTGAGCAACTTCGAGAACGGCGGACTGCTGAACGCGGAGGATTTGCAGGGTAGCCTGAGTCCGGAGGATATGCCCGTGAAGATGCAGGGCATGTCGGGGTTCCGATACCTGTCGGGGTACCTCAACCACTACTACAGCATCTGCGTGGAGCGCGAAAGGACGGTGCACTACCGCGAGCGCGACGAGGAGGGGAAATGGCAGAAGAAAGATTCGGTGAAGATTGAGTATGTGCCGGTTACGACATTCCGGCACGTGTTCGAGGTGACGGATGCCACCAAGCGTTACGTGGAGCAGAACGCGAGTTCGGGTATCTCGGCAGGGGTGTTCCCGACGACGCTGTACCGCAATCCGACCTCCACACGCGACACGGCGGCATGCCTGACGATAAAAAACACGCTGGCGGTGACGTTTGAGGAGGAGTTTAACACGCTGCTGAAGTTCGGGGCGATGGTGTATGCCATGAACGAGTGTCAGCGGCATGTGTCGGCGATAGGGCAGTCGGAACGGATAATAGACTTGGAAGAGACGTTCAACAACCCGTTGGGTGCGGTGCTGGCAACGCCCATACACCTGATGCCCGACACACTGTTCGGGAAGAAATGGACGAACAATACCTACGTGGGCGGCGCGTTGTACAAGCACCAAGGCAAGTACGTGCACTACGGGTTCGACGGGAATGTGTGTTTGTTGGGGTACAAGTTGGGCGAGTTTCAGGTAACTGGGCACATGGATGCGGGTTTTCGGGTAGGCAAGGACTCGATGACCGTCACGGCGAAGGCTTATGTAAAGAACGAGACGCCCGATTTCTACCTGCAGTACTACCGCAGCAACCACTATGCGTGGGACAATGACTTCCAGAAGACCTACCGTTTCTACGTGGGCGGGCAGGTAGCGTACCCGACAAAGTGGGTGACAACGCGCCTTGGGGTGGACTTCGAGAATCTGACACGCTGTATCTATTGGAGCGAGAACGGCACGCCGCAACAGATGGACGGCAACATACAGGTGCTGGCGGCAAACCTGCAACTGAACCTGACGACGCCATGGGTGAACCTCGACAACACCGTGGTGTATCAGCACTCGTCGTCGGCAAATATGCCGCTGCCCGCGCTGACGATGTACAACAACCTCTACTACCACGGCACGTGGTTCCGCGCCATGGACGCGCAGATAGGTGTGGACCTGCGGTATTTCACGCGCTACTATGCGCCGCTGCTCAACCCCGCGTTGGGGCAGTTTTGCGTGCAGAGCAAGACGCAGGTGGGCAACTATCCCGTGATGAGCGTGTATGCCAACTTCTATGTGCGGGCGATACGGCTGAAGTTCTTCGCTCAGTATCAGCATTTTAATGCATCGTTTATGAACAAGCAATACTTTGGAATGCCCGACTATCCGTTGGCACCCGATATGTTTCGTGCAGGGTTGGCGTGGCATTTCTACAAATAATATATATAAGGTATAGATGGAACAAACTCAAAACCTACATACTATTTTTGCGTACGCCCGGCAGGAGGCCGAGCGATTGGGCAACAACGAAGTGATGCCCGACCACCTGATGCTGGCTATTCTCCGTTTGGGTAGCGGCAAGGCATTTGAACTGCTGATGCAGGCGGGCATGAATCCTGCCGAACTGAAGCAGGCTATTGACGACCGTTTGCGCCAAGACACGACGGCAGATGTGAAAGGATTGTCGCGCTCGGCGGCACGTATCGTGCGACTGATGGGCACGGAGATGGAGGCGTACCACGCTGAGGTGTGCGGTTCAGCGCACCTGCTGATGGCGATGCTGCGCGAGCGAATCAACTATCCAGCGATGTACATAGAGCAGCACTATGGTATTGACTATGAGTGCATTGAGCGTATCTACCCCAAGCCGAAGCCTCTGCCGCAGGATGGCGGTTCGTTGGATTCCGACTTCGAGGAAGGGGCACCGCAGATAGATTTTCAGGTGATAGAGATGGGCAAGAAGAAGTCCAAGTCAGACACTTCGGCGTTGGACAAATACGGTCGCGACCTCACGGCGCAAGCCCGCAACGGCGAACTCGACCCCGTGGTGGGCAGGCAGGTGGAGATAGAACGCGTGATACAGATTCTGTCGCGGCGCAAGAAGAACAACCCTATCCTGATTGGCGAACCCGGTGTGGGCAAATCGGCGATTGTGGAGGGGCTGGCGTTGCGTATCGTGAGTGGTGAGATTCCTGCTTTGGAGGGCAAACGTATCGTGTCGTTGGACATCGCGTCTATGGTGGCAGGCACCACCTACCGCGGGCAGTTCGAGGAACGTATGAAGGTCATACTCAACGAGTTGCGCAAACACCCCGAAGTGATACTATTCATCGACGAGATACATACCATCATCGGTGCGGGCAACGCGCAAGGGTCGTTGGACGCTGCCAATATCCTCAAGCCCGCACTGGCGCGGGGGGAGATTCAGTGCGTGGGAGCCACCACGACTGCTGAATACAGCAAGTCGATTGAGAAAGACGGGGCATTGGAACGCCGTTTCCAGAAAGTGATGGTGCAGCCCACGACCACAGACGAGACCTTGGCTATCCTGTTGCGCCTGAGTGAGGCGTATGGGGCGTTCCACCACGTACAATACACCGAAGAGGCACTGCGTGCGTGCGTGAAGTTGGCAGACCGCTATCTGACAGACCGTGCTTTCCCCGACAAGGCGATTGACGCGATGGACGAGGCGGGGGCATACAAGCACGACCACACGCCGGTGGCTCCTGCCGCAGGTGATGCCGAAACGGCAAAGCCGCTACCGCAAGTGACGGAGGCGGATATCGCCTATATCGTCAGTCAGATGTCAGGCGTGCCTGTGCAACGCGTGGCGAAAGCCGAGGGCGAGCAACTGCGCCACATGGGCGAGGTGTTGAACCGCCGCGTGGTGGGGCAGGAAGAGGCTGTGAATGTGGTGGTGAAGGCTATTCAGCGTTCCCGTATGGGACTGCGCGACCCCCGCAAACCCATCGGCACGTTCTTCTTCCTCGGTCCCACGGGAGTGGGCAAGACGCACCTCGCGCAATGCCTGGCAGAGGAGATGTTCGGCAACAAGGACGCCATTATCCGATTTGATATGTCCGAGTATATGGAGAAGCACACCGTCAGTCTGTTGGTGGGTGCACCTCCCGGGTACGTGGCGCACGAGGACGGCGGCAAACTGACCGAGGCGGTACGGCGCAAGCCCTATTCGATAGTCCTCTTCGACGAGATAGAGAAAGCGCACCCTGACATCTTCAACGTCTTGCTGCAAGTCATGGACGAAGGGCGACTGACAGATAGGCAGGGACACGTGGTGGATTTCAAAAACACCATCATCATTCTCACCAGCAATGTGGGCACGCGCCAACTCAGCGAGTTCGGTGGAGGTATAGGATTTGGTGCTGATAATCTGAATGATAAGTCGTCCGAGCGCACGTTGATGAAGGCATTGCAGCGCACTTTCCCGCCCGAGTTCGTGAACCGTCTGGACAACGTAGTTGTATTTCATTCGCTCAGTGATGATAATTTGGCACAGATATTGTCGCTTGAATTACGCCCCTTGGAGCAACGCCTTGAGGTGATGGGCTACAAGTTGCACCTGAAAGACGAGACCCGCCGGAAACTATTGGAGCAGTCGCGCGACAGGCAATACGGTGCACGTCCCATCAAACGCGCCATACAGACGCTGGTGGAAGACCCGATTACGGATATTCTGCTGGCGGGCGGACGCAAAAGCAAGACGCTCACCGTGTAAGGGGTACGTGATATAACATATTGATATATAAACAAAAACATAACTATAAGAACTATGGCAAGAGAGATTACAGATGCCAATTTCCAATCGGTTTTGGCAGAGGGTAAACCCGTTGTGGTAGATTTTTGGGCACCATGGTGCGGTCCGTGCAAGATGATGTTGCCTATCGTGGACGAGTTGGAGAAAGAGTACGAGGGGCGTATCGTGGTCGGCAAACTGAATGTGGACGAGAACGACGCTACCTGTGCAACGTATGGCATTATGAATATCCCCACAATGCTGTTCTTCAAGAACGGCGAGTTGGTCAATCGCCACGTGGGTGCCGTGCGCAAAGCCGAATTGCAGAAGTTGTTCGACGCGCTGCTGTAGGCAAATACCAAAGGCAACATTCTGCCTGTAGAATGTCATTGTAAGGGTGCAAAACAGATGGTTTTGCGACAAAAATTTGCTTTTGTTTGCACAAGTCGCAGATTTGTAGTACCTTTGCAGCCAAATTGCCTCTGTGGGCAGTTTTGTGCGTGTCCGTATGCCTCATATCCATTATCGGGGCGATAAAAGCACTGCATAACATCCACAAAGACAATATAAATAAGGTAACCTCTCGGAAATCTCGTAGAGATTTCCATCCTCAACCAAAAACTTGTTTTTGGTTGAAAGCCGGAGACATCGGTCGCTTTAATGTCGGCTTGCCGACATTCCGTGCGACCCGATTGTCGAACGGCTCGGTCTGGTAGCTCAGCTGGATAGAGCAACAGCCTTCTAAGCTGTGGGTCTCGGGTTCGAATCCCGACCGGATCACCAACAACAAAACGAAAAGTACAACCGTACATGTGCCTAAATCGTACGCTGTGCCTTGTACTTCGTTAGAAGATTTATGCGTCAACTTAAAATTACAAAATCAATCACGAATCGTGAGTCAGCCTCTCTCGACAAGTATCTTCAGGAGATTGGTCGTGAGAATCTGATTTCCGTGGACCGTGAGGTGGAATTGGCAGGTCGTATCCGCAACGGAGACCGTGCTGCGTTGGAGGAACTCACACGCGCCAACTTACGTTTCGTCGTTTCTGTGGCTAAGCAGTACCAGAACCAAGGATTGAGCCTTCCCGACCTTATCGACGAGGGCAACTTGGGGCTCATCAAGGCAGCCGAGAAGTTCGATGAGACACGTGGCTTCAAGTTCATTTCCTACGCCGTTTGGTGGATTCGCCAATCTATCCTGCAGGCCCTCGCCGAACAGTCGCGTATCGTGCGTTTGCCGCTTAATCAGGTAGGTTCACTCAACAAAATCAACAAGGCTTATCAGCGCTTCGAACAAGAACATGAGCGCAAGCCAAGTGCCGAAGAATTGGCAGAAGTGTTGGACATACCTGTGGACAAAATCGCCGATACACTCAAGATGTCCGGGCGCCAAGTGAGTGTGGATGCGCCTTTTGTCGATGGAGAAGACAACTGCCTGATTGATGTCATGGTCAACGAGGACTCTCCTAATGCCGACCACGGACTCATCAACGAGTCGCTCTCCCGCGAAATCGACCGCGCACTTTCCACGCTGACCGAGCGTGAAGCCAAAATCATCCGTCAGTTCTTCGGTATCGGTACCCCTGAGAAGACACTGGAGGAAATCGGCATTGAGCAAGGACTCACCCGCGAGCGCGTGCGCCAAATCAAGGAGAAAGCCATTCGCAAACTCCAAACCAGCGCACGGAGCCAAGTGCTGAAATCCTATTTGGGATAACAGCAGACAAATTTCTTTTCCGTTTCGGCTTTTAGGGGATATACAGCAGCCCCGCGAAACAATCTTTTTGCTAAGGGCTACTCGCGAGAGTGGCTCTTTTTGTTTACTCACAACGTTCTTTTTGTTCTGCTATCTCTGTTGTGTATATCATTTTCCTCATTTGTCTTTCTTATTCCTATGTGCCTCGTGTCATCATCGGGTTAGGTGTATGAGATTAGTATGTGATTAGTATGTGATTAGTATGAGATTAGTATGTGATTAGCGGGTGGATAACGGGAGGATAACACGCTCTGACGCAAAAAACGGACTAATAGACATTTCTTGTACCTGAAATTGCTATAATGCTCTGATTTTCATATCTTTGCAGGCAAAAAATATAAAATGAGCAAAAATTACCTCTAAAACAGTGCCCAAAGTGTGCATCATCTTCGCTCATCAAAAAGGGCAAAATGAAC
>CAKVBV010000043.1 GCA_934725535.1 uncultured Bacteroidales bacterium
AAACTAATAACTCAACAAAAAACGAATAATCGTATGAAAAAAGTTTTTGCAACCCTTACGGTATTGGCAATGTTCGCCTTCAATGGCGTTGCTGTAATGGCTCAAGACGCAACGGACACTATGCCCGCTGCCGAGGAACAAGTAACTGAAGATACCGCTGCTGTGGAGACAGTGGCTGTAGAAGAGGCTCCCGCTGCTCCCGAAGCAGAAGAAGGCGGTCTCGTGGCTCTTCACAAGACATTGAAGACCAAGTTCATCGAAGGTGGTGCAGGCTTTATGGCTGCTACTCTCCTCTGCTTGGTATTTGGTTTGGCACTTTGCATTGAGCGTATTATCTATCTGAGCCTGAGCAAAACAAATACAAAGGCTCTCCTTGCAAAGATTGAGAAGGCTCTCAACGAAGGCGGAATAGAAAAAGCACTCGACGTTTGCCGCAACACACGCGGTCCTGTGGCAAGTATCTTCTACCAGGGGCTCAGCCGTTATGACGAGGGTGTGGACGTAGTGGAGAAGACCGTCGCAAGTTACGGTGGCGTCCAACTCGGTCTCTTGGAGAAGAACCTCTCGTGGATTTCCCTCTTCATCTCTATCGCTCCGTCGTTGGGATTCTTGGGAACCATCATCGGTATGATTCAGGCATTCGATAAGATCCAACAGGTAGGTGACATCTCGGCTACAGTCGTTGCCGGTGGTATCAAGGTCGCTCTGTTGACCACCCTCCTCGGTTTGGTTATCGCAATCATTCTCCAATTGTTCTACAACTATATCCTTAGCCTTGTTGAAGGTCTGGTAAACGAGATGGAAGACAGTTCTATCAGCCTGCTCGACCTCGTGGTTAACTACGACGCAAAACAAAAGAAGTAATCTATTTTGCATCGCACAAAACGTATTTAGTTAAACTTGCAAAATTTGATTATTATGAAGAATTATAAGTTATTACCTAAGATTACCGTTCTGGTACTCTTGTTGGTGGGCATCGTCGTTTCGGTGATGTTCTACGCAGGGGGCTCCGAGGGTACTCTTGAGGTAGCAGGAGACTTCCTGAATATACCTTATTTCACCGACCTGTTCCTTGGTTGGAACTACATCTTGGTGGCACTTGTTTGTCTCGTTACGCTGGCTGTAGTCATCTGGGGCTTTGTCAACACATTCAAGGTGGACAAGAAGAAAGGTTTCACGCAGTTGGCTGTCGTAATCGGGTTCGTACTCGTATGCGTGGCATGCTGGTTCCTTGGCAGCCCCGAGAAGATGGAAATCCTCGGTTATGAGGGCACGGACAACGTCGGCAATATGGCTCGTATGAGCGATGCTATCATGTATCTCACCTACCTGCTCACCGCCGCTACCGTTATCACCCTCGTATGGGGCGTTATCTATACTAAATGTAAGAAGTAATTATTGTCGGTTATGGCAAAGAAAATTCCGCAGATTAACGCAAGTTCCATGGCGGACATCTCGTTCTTGCTGCTCATCTTCTTCTTGGTGACCACCTCTATGGACGTCAACCAAGGACTGGCACGCCGTTTGCCGCCTCCCATTCCACCCGATCAAAAGATTGAGGACACCGACATCAACAAGCGCAACTTGTTCGTTGTCAAAATCAACTGGGAGAACAAACTGCTTGTGCAAGGGCAGCCGATGGATGTACGCCAACTGCGCGCCAAGGCGAAGGAATTCATCTCCAACCCCGAGGATGACCCCAATATGCCGAAACTCGTCGAAGAGGATTTCGGTGCTCCGTTTGGGACATTGAAGTACACCAAAGACCACGTCATCTCCGTCCAAAACGACGCGGAGACGCAGTATCAGGCGTACCTTGAGGTGCAGAATGAATTGGTAGCCGCCTACAACGAATTGCGCAACGAGTGCGCAGAGCAGTACTTCCACAAGACGTACAACGAGTTGGACGAAGACCAACAGAAGCAAATACAGAAGATTTATCCTCAGAAAATATCCGAGGCTGAACCTAAAAACTATGGAGGAGGACAATAACCATGGCTAAAATTCGTAGAAATGAGAAACGTGAGATGCCGGCGCTCAACACGTCGTCTCTCCCTGACATCATCTTCATGTTGCTGTTCTTCTTCATGTCTGTAACCTCTATGAAAGAGGTCAATATGAAGGTGCAGATATCCAACCCGCAGGCAACCGAACTCACCAAGTTGGAGAAGAAATCCCTTATCCGCTACATCTATGTCGGCACTCCTACCGCAGAGTTCCGCAAGCAGTACGGTGCCGAGACACGTATCCAACTGGACGACGCTTTTGCAGAGGCAAACGAGATAGGGGATTATATCATCAACGAGCGTTCCTCTATGAAGG
Organism: uncultured Bacteroidales bacterium; assembly: GCA_934725535.1. Classification (GTDB taxonomy): domain Bacteria; phylum Bacteroidota; class Bacteroidia; order Bacteroidales; family Paludibacteraceae; genus Colicola. The sequence goes on from CAKVBV010000043.1 coordinate 2,323, forward strand.
AGTCCGACCAAGGTCTGATGACCGTCTGCATCAAGGCGGACAAAGAGACCAAGATGGGCATCATTGCCGACATCAAGCAAGAGTTGCGTCGCGCCTATGCGCTGAAAATCACGTATGCTGCTACACAGCGTACCAGTTACTGATAAAGACTACTTGCAAGACAAGATAGTAAAACTTTTTGTTCACATGTGGGAAGAGGTTGTCTGACAACAAGTACAGGCAACCTCTTCTCCTTATGGTATGAACAATGGTACTACCTGTTATGATAAACGGTGCAACTCACATCGTCAATAAAAACCCACCATCTTCGAAAGTGAAAGAAATTCCGCTTTACCGCATATTAACTATTAACCATTACTTATTACTACTATTAACTCGACTTCATGTCGGGTTAATAGTATGGGATTAGTATGAGATTAGTATGTGATTAGTATGTGATTAGTATGTGATTGAGCCGTCGTTATTATGAGGATATCGGGCACTTCTACATCGCACTCTGCCGGTTTGTAATAAAGATGGACAGACTTTAATTGTTAAACAACCACTTGTTTATGTGGTAAACGACACCCAACAACCTATGTATTTTGATATTTTACGCTCAGGAAAGATATATACCTGCTTTGGGGCGACTATGGACTCTTCTGTCAATAGGAAGGCTCTGTACGAGCATTTTGCAGCCCACCCCGCACGTTGGAATACCGCATTCCATTTCTTATCACAGTTCACCGCCCCCGATAGCAACAGGGAGCAACTGCTGCACAACCTGCATCGCGGTCGTACTGACCTCTCTGCCGATGTCTATGTGAATGTCGAAGACTACCTGCCCAAGCCGATAGCACAATGCCGCTACGAGGCTCACAAACGCTATATAGATATTCAATACGTTGCGAAAGGCTCCGAATACATCGCCCTCACACACGATACCGCATTGCCTGTCCTCATTCCTTATGATGCCAGTAAGGACATCGCGTTCTATCAATACCACCCCGACCAACTCCTGTTGGCAGACCCTACCAAGTACTTCGTCTTCTTCCCCACAGACCTGCACGCCCCATCCATTCAGCCCACCCATGCTCGGGGTGATGTAACAGGTAATGTTACAAGTAATGTTACAGATACAACAAATAATGTTACAAAGGTGGTAATGAAAATTCTCTTCTAACCATAAGACCCCCTGCTGTCCCTTTCCGTGTGAACAACGCGCACAAGGGACGGCACATAGGCGACGACGCGGCTCACATCGCCCCTGTTACCAAGTCCCATATATTATGCAACAACTATGCTTCACGCAACAAAGGGGACTACCTTGCGGTAGCCCCCTGCTATATAGGGAATTAATGAACAATCGCTTAGGCGAGTTTGTTGGTATGCAGAGCCAAGCCCGACTTGAGGTTGGCAGCCTTGTTGCGATGGATGATGTTGCGCTTAGCCAACTTGTCCAACATCGAACTTACCTTCGGCAGGAGTTGCTCGGCAGCAGCCTTGTCAGTGGTAGCACGCAATACGCGGATAGCATTGCGGGTGGTCTTAGCATAGTAATGGTTGTGTGCCTTACGGGTAGCCGTTTGGCGGATACGCTTCAAAGATGATTTATGATTTGCCATCTTATTCTGTCAGTTAATTTTTTGGTTCTTTAATCTGTTTAATTTGTAGTCCATAGCAGAGTCGAACTGCTCTTTAGAGAATGAAAATCTCTCGTCCTAACCGATAGACGAATGGACCATCACCATCCTTTGCGCAACGTGCTATCAACACACGTAAAAGACCGCACAGGCGGAAATCGGCTGCAAAGGTACTGCTACTTTTTGACTTGTGCAAATAATTGTGAGAAAAAAGCATATTTTTTAGTGAATAATTGTGTATTCGGGAAGAATGTAGTACCTTTGTAGGCGGAAAAGAGGGCGAAAACGCCTTGTGTAGAAGATGAAGAAGTCGTATATATATATATGGTGTATGGTGTTGGGAGGTTTGCTCCTTACCACAGACTTGATGGCGCAAGACACCAAGTCTATGCCCGATTTGCAGACGGCAGAGCCTGACTTCTTTGACCCGACACGCAAGGAAGCGGCAGAGGAGTACAAGTTCGGCACAGAGTGGCGCATAGAGACGGGCTTTGTGCAGTGGCAGCAACGTCAGAATGACTCCGTGGCGATGTATCTGCACGGTCTGCGCTTTGGCGGGACGGTGGATTTCCTGCTGCCCTACCATTTCAGTATTCAGACAGGTGCTTTGGCATCGCTCACATACGGTTATCAGAACCAGCATTGGCGTTCCATGACCGCTGAGAGCGCACAGATAGAGGTCCTCAGGCACGATATTGTGCAGTTGGAACTGACTATTCCCGTGCGTGCTTACTACACCATCACGCTTTGGAAGCAGTTGCGCCTGTTCTTCTATGCGGGTCCGCAGTTGCAAATAGGCTTGACCAGTTACGACCTTATGACCAACAACACCTCTGCGCCCACCACCAAGTGGCTGGAAGAGCAAGGGGTGCAGTTGACCAACCACGACCGGTATGCAGACAAGCAACTCTACCGTACCAACATTCAGTTCGGCATTGGCGGCGGCTTGGAGTGGGACAGGTACCGCTTGCAGTCGGGATACGACTTCGGTCTGAACAACTTGATGCGGACACGCGTAGTGCCATCGCAGAAGTTGAACGAGTGGGGCTGGATGGTAACGTTTGTATATAGACTATAATTCACTTACATAGAACTTTCGTTCAGATTCGTTCGGGGTGCTTCGGCTGAGATTAAACCCGTGGAACCTGCACAGGTAATTCTGTAGAGGGAAATGAAAACAAATCACTTTTTGCGAGCATGCTGCGGATACGCAGCACTCCTTTGGGGCGGCGTGCAAGGCTACGCTGCCGACACGTTAACGATTGTGCAAGACCAACACTTGGAGGAAGTGCAGGTCGTGGCACAACGAGTTCAACAAACCACTACCAATCATGAGGTAATCTCTCATGAGACGCTCAATCGGGAGAACACGGGACAGAACCTACCCTACCTGCTCTCTACGATACCTGCGTTGCAGGTAACGAGTGACGACGGATTGGGTGTAGGCTACACCTATTTCCGTGTGCGCGGCACTGACCATACGCGTATCAATATGACCGTGAACGATGTACCGCTCAACGACCAGGAGAGCCAGACTGTCTTCTGGGTGAATATGACGGATATGGCAGCCTCGATGTCAAGTATCGACGTGCAACGCGGTGTAGGTACATCCACCAACGGCTCGGCTTCGTTTGGTGCTTCGCTCAATATGCAGACGGGTGATAATGATACCGCAAGCCACTACACGTTGAGTTTTAACGGCGGTATGTACAACACGTTCCGTGAGATGGCATCGGCACACGTGGTGTTGCCCAACAACTGGCGTGCCAATGCGCGTTTCAGCAAGGTCAATTCCGATGGCTTCCTGTATCGTGCAAGTTCCGACCTGTATTCCTATTACGGCGACCTCGGCTGGTACGGCAAGCAGACACAGGTCATCGGGCGTTTCTTCGGCGGTAAGGAGAAGACCGGTATGGGCTGGGACGGTGTAACCAAAGATGTGGCGTACGGATTGAATGGTGCAGACCGTCGCTACAACCCCGCAGGCGAATATACCGACGATAACAGCGAGACCAAATACTATGACAATCAGACCGATAACTATGCACAGCAGCATGCGCAACTGTCTATCAACCACCGCTTCAATCCTAATTGGAGTTTGAATACTACATTGCATTACACCCACGGTGGCGGTTATTACGAGCAGATGAAGAATAAGAAATTCTCCTACTTCGGTCTGTCACCATACGATGTATATGTGTATAATGGAGAAACAGGCATGACAGATACCGTGGCTGTGAAGAAAGCCAATACTATCTATCGCAAGTTCCTGGATAACCATTTCGCAGGCGTAGTGTTGTCCACCAAGTATGTATCGGAGGATGCCGATGCGCAAATAGGTATGGCGGCTAATGACTATATCGGCAACCACTATGGGACCATCATCTATATGCATGACTCTGTTTATGCGCCCAAGTTGGACCCCAACTATGAATACTACCGCTCGAAGAGCAACAAGGTGGACGCAAATGTATATGCCAAGGCTAACTGGCGTATCATCAACCGCGCACAAGAGAAACTGAGTCTCTATGCCGACTTGCAATACCGTTATATTCACTATACGATGAGCGGTATCAATTCCGAGAATATGCAGGAACTGCCCCTGACGGTTGACTATCATTTCTTCAACCCGAAAGCAGGACTTACCTACCAAAACGGCGGACACTTGCTGTATGGCTCTTTTGCTATGGCTAACCGTGAGCCGAGCCGCAACAACTATACCGAGAACGTATGGTATGACGCTGCCACACAGACCCTGAACGGTGATATGCCCAAGCCCGAGCGGTTGTATGACTATGAGTTGGGTTACACGTATGCACACCCGCGTTTCACGATTGGTGCCAATCTCTATTTTATGGACTATGACAACCAGTTGGTACTCACAGGGCGTATCAACGATGTAGGCGCACAATCCACCAAGAATGTGAAGGACTCCTACCGTATGGGTGCAGAGATTACTGCGGGTGTGAAGATACTTGACTGGTTCCGTTGGGACGGTAACTTTGTCCTCTCGCGCAACAAGATACTCAACTACACTGATGTCATCACACGCTACGATGCCGACTACAACTGGTTGGGCGAAGAGGATGTAAACCTCAAAGAGACCACCATTGCTTTCTCGCCGATGATTACTGCGATGTCGCTCTTTACGTTTGATGTAGCAGGTTTTTTGGCAACCGTTCAGACCAATGTGACCAGCAAGCAATACCTTGACAATCTGCAGAACGAGACGGCAGCCCTCAAGGCATTCACCACCACCAATGTCAATCTGCAATACCAACTGCCGATGAACAAATGGTGCAAGCGTGCAGATGTGCCTCAGATTCGTCTGCTATGCCAACTGAACAATATCTTTGATGCCAAGTATGCCAGCAATGGCGGTAGCGACTGCTCATACTTTGAGGACGGTACAGCCTGCTGGCCATGGTACTATGCCCAAGCCGGTATCAACGTACACGCAGGGTTTGTGATTAACTGGTAGTTCGTCAGTACATACACAAGGGTACGAGACAGTCGGCTGTCGTTTCCGTCTCGTTACCGTGTCGTTGCCGTGTCGTTGCCGTAATTAACAGCACATAGACAGCAGAAAAGCAGCAGGAAGGCAGCCGGATGACAAGGTAGCGGTGGGGAAAAGTGTGTCGGGATGTTGCACAGTTGCGATATTTTGTATAATTTTGCGGTGTACTTATTGCTTAAACATCTCATTAGAGCAATGTTTCTGCCAAAACAAATGCAGGCAGGCAAATAAGCAAGCCATATCAATACAACCATGAAAATGTTACAGAAAAGATACCCTATCGCACTGATAATGTGTTTGCTGTGTTCGGTATGCATGGCAGACGATTTGAAGAAGAGCGTCGTATTGGTAGAGCCTGAATACGAGGAGATGAGCGAGTTCTTCTCCTCGTATGCGCTCCCCCTTTCGCGATACGGCTTCCGTTGGGAGTCTCGAACGATGATGGCATACAACAATGGTGTGTCAGGTAGCGGCGTAGTGGTGCAGCGAAGGGACTCGTTGGTGCTGCTGACAAACCGCCATGTAGTGGGACCGGCACACACAGTGACAGTTCGTTTACAGGAAGGCAAGCGCATAAGGGACTTGAAACATTGTCCGGTGGTGGCTATCAGCCCGTTGACAGATATGGCTATGGTGGCTTTGCCCGATTCATCGGGTCTCGTTCCGCTGCCATTGTCAGACAATGCAGTGAACGATGCGGATGAGGTATGGGCAGCGGGTTTCCCCGGTTTGGGTGGCGAACCCTCGTGGCAAGTGACGCAGGGCGTTGTGAGCAACAGTGAACTATACAGAGAGGAACTATTGGGAAAGCAACAGGCTGCTATCCAACACACTGCGCCGATAGATGCGGGCAGTTCGGGTGGTCCGCTGCTACGCAAAACAGATACCGAAGATTACGTTATTGTTGGCATCAACACATGGAAAGCGGGCTATCGCGATGGCGTAGGCATTGCCATTCCGCAGGATGCGATACGGCACTTCTTAGCAAACGGCAACGAACAAGAGAGCAAGACAGACGCAGAGCGTACCGATGAGTGGAACCGCTTGATACGTGAAGATTACGTACTGGCAGCAGAAGCGTTGTCCGTGGATTACCTGATGAGCCGCAGTGCCGAAGACTGGGACGCGGTATTCGAGATAATGGGCTATACGAATCAGAAGAATCTGTACGATATGGACCGCGTGGACGTATTGGATATTCTACGCCTGACGTGGGCGTTTGATGCCATGCGCTTTGCCTTGGCGGGAGGTGAGGGTGCCCGCTTCGATATCGTGTGGGGAGATGTGCAGGGGAAACGCCAAATAGTAGCCATGACTTACCCTGAACTTACCAAGAAACAATACATGCAGGCAACCAAGCGTATCCGCAAATAGTTAACCATATATATTCACCTTTCATCTAATGCGTATGAAGAAACAACTACTCATTCTGTTAATCGCAGTTATGCCCGCTTTGGCATCAGCAGCCAAGTTGGCTTTCTATCCCGGGACCATCAACTACCGTAACGGCGAGAGCGTGACTTACGTGGGGATAGCCATTCCCTCGCCTAACGCCACGACCATCACTGTGACCAATGACCCGAAGCACAAGGAACGAGAGAAATTGCCGGTGGAAGGCATATTCTCTATTGCTTTGTGGCACGAGAACCACCCCGACCAAGTAGGACACCTTTATCCGCTACAGATAGAAAGAGGCAATGGTGTGCAAACACGTATCTGCCTGTTAGAGCACGCCAGCGAGTGGGGTGCGGTGTTGCAAGTGGGAGACTATTATGCTATCAGCGGGAAGACAGGCGAGTTGTACGGTATGGTGACGAGTACCAACGGTATGCCCATAATGGTGCGTCACTATCTGCTCAAGAGCGGGGAGGAAACGGCAGTGCTGCTGTACACCAATCAGTCGTGGAACCCGCGCAGGAGTGTGGCTGCACAGCATTTTGCAGAGAACAAAGAGATTGCCGACGGTATCACCAGCGGTAAACTGAAGACTACGGATATGGCTTATATCCTTGACGCAATGGCAATGGGTGAGAGTAAGGCAGTAGCCTCTTCCGATAGCGAAGATGATGAAGAGGACCGTTCAGGAGCCGCAGCAAAGTCTGTAACGGGCAAGTCTGCCAATAGCAAATCACACAGTACGAAAAAGGCTACCAATGCGCGCAAAGGTGCTACTTATGGCGTTAATAATGACTATCCGATAACCAATGCTGTGCGTGTGGGATATACAAACTTCTTGTCTCCCAACCAGATAGTAGAGGGCGTGTATGTACGCAACTTCTCATACGCAACGGCAGGCGGTCATATCGGTGGCAGATGGGAGCAGGTACAGGAAGTGCAACATAACGAGAACGATGCGAATGCGCCCGCAGATACCATAATGACGAGTAAGGCATCGCTGTACTTGGGTGTTACGATGGGTGCGCAAGTGCCTATCCAATTGGGCAAGTACTACCTGATACCGCGTATCACAGCCGGTATGATGCTGTCGCCGTTCTCCTTTACATCCGATAGCAAGAGTATGCTCTTTGCGGTGCCATTGACCGTCGGGGCTGAGTTTGCCATTCCCGTAGGGGCGGACTTTGCGTTCAATATCGGTATTCACTACACGTACGATTTCAACTTCTACGATACGAGTGACTATGATATGAAACTCAAAATGGCAGGGCAAAGCGGTCTCGGAGCCACTATAGCCTTTTGCTGGTAGAGGTTATGTTTGGTCGGGCGGTGTTTCTCAGTCGAATACCTCCATCAGTACACTTAGGGACTTAGGTTCTTGGAACTCTTCAATGTGTTCTTCATAGTAGCGGCATATCTCTTTCAGATACTGCCGGCGTTGTTGGCGTGATGCAGGTGCAACAAACCACTCAGGGTGTTCTGTCTCGTCGATACCGATGCCCAAGAAGACAGTGTAGTCTGTCAGGAATTGCAGGTGCAAGTTCTCAATGCGCTCGTTGGTGTCTAACGCCTGTATTACACCACACAGCCATGCAAACAGTTCTTCATCCTGCATAGGGTGCCGTACTGTGAGCGTCAGTATCTCGGCGATGAATATAGCGACACATTGCCTCCTTACATCGGAAACCATAAGCCGGGGTATGCTGACGAGTGCTACACCGGTAAGAGTTCCCATACTTTGCCCATTGCGTTGCGTAGCCGTTATTTCTATACGCGACAGAGGTGTCAACATTCCCTTATACTTATTCCCGTGCACGGCAAAAGCCATTCTGCCATTATGGGCAGTATATAGGTGCGCAATACTCACGTTGTCCGAACACTTGCGCAATGACAATACAATGGCATCGGTCTTTATAGTCATACGCGATACTTCTTTTTCCAAAACAAGAGGTTGTCTAACCAATTTAGGCAACCTCTTGCTTGTACTCTTTTGTCCTATCCTACAATAGTTTTATTCCAAACCCATGCTTTTCTTGATGGCGGGGACGCGGGCTTCGGCTTCAGCTGTCGCCTTGTCGTAGTCCTGCGGGGTGGGCATGGTAGCAGGTATCTCGAAGTAGTACTTGATTTTAGGTTCCGTACCGCTGGGGCGCACACTGACTTTCAAGCCGCCATCGGTGAAGTATTGCAGCACATTGCTTGTAGCACCGAGCAACATCGTGATGGGAGTCTCTACCCACTTGCCGTCTATCAGTTCGCGTTGCGTGAGGGTCTGGAAGTCTTTGGTCTTGATGACTTTCTCGCCTGCAATCTCCGTGACGGGGTTAGCGCGATAGTCAGCCATCATCTGCTTAATCTCATCGGCACCTGTTTTGCCAGGGCGAACCACGTTGACCGTGGTCTCACGTTGGAAGCCGTACTCCTTATATATATTGAGCAGGTAGTCATAGAGCGTCATGCCATGGTCTTTGGCATAGGCTGCAATCTCGCAAATCAGACATATAGCCGAGGGCGAGCACTTGTCACGCACCGCATCATAGGCGAGGTAGCCGAAACTCTCCTCGCCGCCACCGATGTACTTGCGTGTGCCTTCCCATTCGCGTATGCGTGCGGCAATCCACTTGAAGCCCGTGTATTCGTCGGTCAGCGTAACGCCTTGGCGGTCAGCAATCTTGCGTATCAACTCGCTGGTTACAATGGTCTTTACGAGATAATGCTCAGGACGCAGTTTGCCGAGTTTCTTCATGTTGGTGATGATGTAGTAGGAGTACATCATGCAGGTCTGGTGGCCGTTGATGATAGTCCACTCGCCCTTGTCGTTGCGGCAGACGATAGCGATACGGTCGGCATCGGGGTCACTCGCTACCACGAGGTCGGCATTCAGTTTGGTGCCGAGGTTCATACCCATAGTCATTGCCTCTGCGTTCTCGGGGTTCGGGCTGATGACCGTGGGGAAGTTGCCGTCAATCACCATCTGCTCGGGCACTACGTGTATGTTCTGAAAGCCCCAACTGCGCAGGCACATCGGCACAATCTGCCGACCTGCTCCGTGTAGCGGGGTGTAAACGATGTTGAGGTCTTTCTGATGAAGGATAGCCTCTTGGTCAATCATAACGGTTTTTACGGTCATCATGTAGTCGTAGTCCACTTCGCCGCCGATGATTTGTATCAAGTCCTTGTCGCCATTGCGCTTCACGTCCTCCATACGGACCTTGTTGACCTCGTTGATGATACCTTGGTCGTGTGGTTGGAGCACCTGCGAACCGTCCTCCCAGTATGCTTTGTAGCCGTTGTACTCCTTGGGGTTGTGGCTGGCAGTTACGTTCACACCGCCCTGACAATGCAGGTGACGGATAGCGAAACTGACCTCAGGTGTCGGGCGCAGGCTCTCGAAGAGGTACACCTTGATACCGTTGGCAGCGAACACATCTGCCACAGTGAGGGCAAATTCGCGCCCGTGATTACGGCAGTCGTGCCCTACCACCACGCTCACGCGGTCGCCTTGGAGGGTAGTGAAGCCGCCCTCGCGTTGCACCTTGAGCAGGTAGTTGGCGTAGCCTTGTGTGGCTTGGGCTACGATGTATTGGTTCATGCGGTTGGTGCCGGGTCCCATGATGCCACGCAGTCCACCCGTGCCGAACTCCAAAGTGCGGTAGAAACTGTCTATGAGTTGGGTCTTGTCCTCGGCGTTCATCATTGCACGTACCTGCTCGCGCGTCTCGATGTCAAAAGGCTCCTGCGTCCATGTTTGGGCGATGGCCATGACTTTGTCTAATTCCTGATTCTTCATTGTTGTATTCGGTTTAATTGATAATACCTTAATTATAGGCGGCAAAGATACTACTTTTTTTTGAAACATACAACGGTGCTATATATGGTACATCCAAAATAAACATGTAATTATCCATATAATTAATCACGAATTTCGCATACGGTACTCTGAATATATTACCCCCCAACCTGCAAAACAAGCAAAATCTGCACGCGGACAACACATCCTCGTAGGAAACAGGTTTCATATCCTCATAACATCCACCCACTATCCTCCCGCAATCCTGTCGTTAATCACATACTAATCTCATACTAATCACATACTAATCACATACTAATGTCATACTCTTAACTCGAGAAAGTATAGAGTTGAAAGTTGAGAGTTAAAAGTTAAAAGAAGTTGAGAGTTAAGTGCAGTTTAGAGTTTTAGGAAGAGAGAATGACGACGCGAGCCGCGTCGTCCCCCAAGAGCATCGTCTCCCAAAGTTCCTCAAATATGCTCTACCCTATTTGTCGGTCAGGAAGGTTTTGGTGCTGAAGATGTAGCGGTCGTTGGCTACGCCCTGTTCGTCGCAGACGGATATGACCTTGATGACACCGAAAGCACGCTGTTTGTCTCCGACAAGGATAACATCGTCGGGTTGGATGTCAATGACCGTGTTGTCGTGCAGCATATTGCGGTAGGTGGCTTGTATGGATGCCACGGTGGCATTGCCATAGTCGAAACTGCCCCCCTTGGCGAAATAGACGCCCGTGGACGAGGACCACCTGCGGGAAATTTCGTCTCGGCGCGTGGTGTCCGGCTGCGGGAGGTCGTAGATAGAGAACGTACTATCAGTCTGCAACTCGGGGAAACAAGTGGAAAGAGTGGAGAAACTGAAGCCAGACTTGTTGCCGGACGCAGCAGAGTACATACTGACCATCTCGGTGGTGGTGATGTGTCCGTCGCCCGCCGGAGCGACATACATCACGATGTCCACGGGTAGGGACTGACCATCTATGGTGGTTAGCATGAATGTGAATCGGACGGGCGTGGTGTCGTTGTAGAAAGGCAGGGTATATTGCCAGTCGATGGTGGCAGAGGTGTGTCCGACGAGGTTAGTGTCGAGCAGTTGTCGGGTGGAATAGTAGGTGTCGAAAGCCATCACTTGGATGGTGTTGAGTGCTATGTCTTCCGACTGTGCCTTGAGGCTAAACCAGACAGGCAGGCCGGATGTGGCATGATACATCTCGTTGGCTTGTGTGATGCCATACGTGGGTTTGACAATCAGCGTGAGCGGGGACTGTTGGTCGCATGAAGCCAACAGCCCGCCGCAAAAGATTGCAACCACAAGAAAGAGTGATTGACGATGTTTCATTACTTGAGTTTGTAGGTCTTGACCGACATTGTCTCCTTGATAATTCGTCCGCCGTTCATGTACATTACTTCTTTTTTGTGACAGACAGGAATGGCAAATTCTGCATCCGGGTAGGTGTCTTGTACCTTGTAGAGAGCCTTTTGCAACATATTTGCGCCCATTGGCAATTTGACGGAGAGCGTGGTTTCCGTGAAGTTGCGCGGGTCGTAGTTGGTGCCGTTGACGGTGTAGATTTTGGTGATGGCACCGTACTTTTTGTACTCTATTTCGACATTGACCGTTCCGAGGTAAGTGAGGTCGTCCATACCTATTTCGAGCCGTACCTCATTGGGTTTGACGGCAAAACCGGCGTTGTTCTTTTGGCTGACACAGGAGGTTGTAAGCGCCAGAAGAGCCAGTAGGGTGAATAAAAAACTCTTTTTCATATAGCAAGCGGTTGGTTACTTGTTGTTGAAATAGTAGGAGAAGTGCAACGAAGCGTCCGCACGCCAGCAGGCGGTGGTAGTGGCGGTTCCGTCTTTATACTTTTGTGAGGAACTGCCCGTTTCAATAGAATAAGAGGGAATCGATGACGCTTCAACCAAGCCCGAGTACCCACCCTCAACGCCAATGGCGATAGGCAGGTCGGCGATAAAGAATTGCAGTCCGACAAACAGTCCGCCACCGATAACAAACGTACCTACGTGTGCTTTAGAAGAGGTGATAATGCCCGCATTGCTCTCGTAGGTTTTTGCAGTAGCAGAATTGAAGCCGATGGGCAATTGCGCACCTACGTAAACATCCAGAATGTTTTTGGAGTTGAAGTGGTAGGCAACGCCAGGCAATAAACGTGTATAGTCCGTTCCAGCCGAAACCGTTTTTTCGTACTCCGCTCCAGACTCGAGACTTGTGAATGTTTTTTCCTTTTGCGTTTGTGCTGCAAATTGGAATCCCATGCGGAATTCAAAATTGTCTGTGCAGTAGTACTTGAGGTTGACAAGAGGTAGTCCGTAGGCACCTTCCGCCCCCGCGGATTGGCAGTACTTGACCAAGTCCATGACCTGGCTGACCGAACCTCCGAGGTACAAACCCCAGTCGCCTCTTTGCGGGCGGTTACCTGTGCGTGCGATGACTGATGCATTAGGCTCTCCTGTGGAGATTTGTGCACACACTGACATGCATGCCATAGTGAGACATGCGACAAAAATAATAGTTTTCTTCATAACATTACTGTTATTTAGTTTGGGTCAGCGGCACCTCACCTCCCCGTTGATAAATAAAAGCAAAGCGTGGTACCTTACTTTCGCTCATTCTCCAAATAGAGGTTCCTGCAAGACCCTGATAACAAGAATAAACAACTAACGCCCACGCCGATATGCAACTCCGCGTGGCGAACAACACGGACGAATACATACCAATGGACGTTCATCGCCATCTTGCTTTGGGCTATCGAAATTTTGCAGGATTTCTATTTGCCAAAACAAGCGTCAATAAACGCCTTTTATATTCAGTTGCATCAGTCTGCCAGCAGGGCGTTAGGTTTGAGTATTCTCCTTGTTATCAAAGAGTTTCCCCCAACCCACTACTCCCGACATTGACTAATGCGGTGCAAAGGTACAACAATTTTTGCAGATAGGCAAAGGAATGCTAAATTTACAAGGAGTGTAATCGTGCTAATATAGTGCAGAAGAAAAGACCTTCCATGGGGAAAGGCTCAATAAAAGTTTTGAAAGCCATTGACTTTTTGAAGACGTTATCCGCATCGTCTCCCAAAAGCGGCGTACTTATTTATTGAAGAGTGCAGGATATGAGTATAGAGACAAAAAAAAGAAGGATTGTCATCTCGACAACCCAATCTTTACTTAACCTTAAATCTAATACCATGAAAAACACGGTGCAAAGGTAGTGCTTTTTCAGATACCCACCAAATAATTCCGAGAAAAAACATGTTTTTCAGCATAAAAATCTGAATTTTGACAACTCTACTTTGCAAAATAACGATTGTTTGGCAAAATTATTGGCAAAATCATAGTTTTGCACTAATTTTGTACTCAGTTTAGATGGTGGATGGAGTTGATAGTGGATAGTTGGATAGAGGGACCTCCCCAAACCCCTCCAAAGGAGGGGAGAAAGATTAGGGGTTAGGGATTAGAGATTAGGGAGTTAGAAACTAAACAAAACAATATAGAATTATGAAAAAGTTAGATCTTACACAGTACGGTATCACGGGTACTACCGAAATCGTACACAACCCTTCCTACGAGCAGTTGTTCGAGGAGGAAATGAGGAAAGACCTTGTAGGCTATGAGAAAGGTCAGTTGACCGAACTCGGGGCTGTAAACGTAATGACGGGTGTATTCACCGGTCGCTCGCCTAAGGACAAATACATCGTTGACGACGCACAGAGCCATGACAACGTTTGGTGGACAAGCGACGCTTACAAGAACGACAACCACCCGATGTCGGAAAAAGTATGGGGCGAGGTGAAGGCTTTGGCACAGAAAGAGTTGAGCAACAAACGTCTGTTCGTGGTAGATGCATTCTGCGGTGCCAACAAAGAGACCCGTCTGGCTGTCCGTTTCATCGTAGAGGTAGCATGGCAGGCACACTTCGTTACCAATATGTTCATTCGTCCGACTGCTGAGGAGTTGGAGAACTTTGAGCCTAACTTCGTGATTTACAACGCTTCGAAGGCTAAAGTGGAGAACTACAAAGAACTCGGTCTGAACAGCGAGACCTGCGTTGCTTTCAATACCACCAGCCATGAGCAGGTAATCATCAACACATGGTACGGCGGCGAGATGAAGAAGGGTATGTTCTCTATGCAGAACTACTTCCTGCCTCTCAAGGGCATCGCTTCGATGCACTGCTCGGCTAACACCGATATGGAGGGCAAAAACACTGCTATATTCTTCGGTCTGTCGGGTACGGGTAAGACCACCCTTTCGACTGACCCGAAACGTCTGCTTATCGGCGATGACGAGCACGGATGGGACGACAAGGGCGTATTCAACCTCGAAGGCGGTTGCTATGCCAAGGTGATCAACCTTGATAAAGAGAGCGAGCCGGACATCTACAACGCTATCCGCCGCGATGCACTCCTTGAGAACGTAACCGTTGATGCTAACGGCAAGATTGATTTCGCAGACAAGAGCGTTACCGAGAATACCCGTGTTTCGTATCCTATCTATCACATCAAGAATATCGTTAAGCCGATTTCTGCAGGTCCTGCAGCCAAGAACGTTATCTTCCTGTCGGCTGATGCATTCGGCGTACTGCCTCCGGTATCCATCCTGACTCCCGAGCAGACCAAGTACTACTTCCTGAGCGGCTTCACCGCCAAGTTGGCAGGTACAGAGCGCGGTATCACCGAGCCTACTCCTACTTTCTCGGCTTGCTTCGGTCAGGCGTTCCTCGAACTCCATCCGACCAAATACGCAGAGGAACTAGTTAAGAAAATGGAGAAATCGGGTGCGAAAGCATACCTTGTCAACACCGGTTGGAACGGTACGGGCAAACGTATCTCTATCCGCGATACACGTGGCATCATCGACGCTATCCTCGGTGGCGACATCCTTAATGCGCCTACCAAGAAGATCCCGTATTTCAATTTCGAGGTTCCGACCGCTTTGCCGGGCGTAGATCCTGCTATCCTCGATCCTCGCGACACCTACAAAGATGCTGCCGAGTGGGATGTTAAGGCAAAGGATTTGGCTGGTCGTTTCATCAAGAATTTCGTTAAATACGAGACCAACGAGGCAGGTAAAGCCCTCGTTGCTGCCGGTCCGCAATTGTAATTGTAGATACACGTCTCAAACAAAAAAGACTGCCTTGCATTGGGCAGTCTTTTTTGTTTGGAAAGGCATAATAGGAGAAATATCCTATTATGCAACACTTTTAGTAGGCGATGGAGAAGATGACGCGCTGTTTGCTGGGTTTGCCGGTGACCATACAGGTGCCGGGGGTGTGGTCGCCATCGAACGGAATGCAACGAATAGTCGCCTTGGTGTCGTTTTTGATTTTCTCCTCGGTCTCGGGGGTGCCGTCCCAGTGGCAGAGGAGGAAGCCGCCTTTCTTAATCTCCTCTTTGAACTCGTCGTAGGAGTTCACCTCGCGGGTGTTGGCAAGGCGGAAGTCAAGTGCCTTCTTGTAGATGTTGCTCTGTATTTCTTCCAACAGATTGGCTATGATGTCCTCAATGCCGTCCATGGAGATAGTCTCCTTGGTCATGGTGTCGCGGCGTGCAATCTCCACGGTGTTGTTCTCCAAATCGCGGCTACCAACGGCGAGACGCACAGGCACACCTTTGAGTTCGTAGTCGGCGAACTTGAAGCCCGGTGTGGATTTCTCGCTGGTGTCCACCTTGATGCGTATGCCGCGCTGCTTGAGGTTGTCGGCGATGGGATTGACGCGGGCAAGGATGGCATCGAGTTGCTCCTGCGTCTTGAAGATAGGCACGATAACCACTTGGATAGGAGCCAAGTGCGGCGGGAGTACGAGTCCGTTGTCGTCGGAGTGCGTCATGATGAGTGCCCCCATCAGGCGTGTCGAGACGCCAAACGAAGTGGCATAGGGGTATTCGTATTTATTCTCCTTGCTGAGGAACTGGACATCAAACGACTTGGCAAAGTTCTGCCCGAGGAAATGGCTGGTACCTGCTTGGAGTGCCTTGCCGTCCTGCATCATCGCCTCGATGCAATAGGTCTCGACAGCCCCCGCGAAACGCTCGTTGGGGGACTTGACACCCTTGACAACGGGTATTGCCATGATATTCTCTGCCACGTCGGCATAGACGCGTAGCATCTGTTGCGCAAAGGCATCCGCCTCTTCGGCTGTGGCATGAGCAGTGTGCCCCTCTTGCCAGAGGAACTCGGCGGTACGCAGGAAGAGACGGGTACGCATCTCCCAACGCATGACATTGCACCACTGGTTGCAGAGGACAGGCAGGTCGCGGTAACTGGAAATCCAGTTCTTGTAGGTGGACCAGATAATGGTCTCGGAGGTGGGTCGGATGATGAGTTCCTCTTCGAGTTTGGCATTGGGGTCCACGATGACGCCTTTGCCCTCGGGGTCATTCATCAAGCGGTGGTGCGTAACGACTGCACACTCCTTGGCAAACCCCTCCACATGCTCGGCTTCGCGGCTGAAGTAGGACTTGGGTATCAGCATCGGGAAATAGGCGTTCTTCACGCCATACTGTTTGAAACGTGTGTCAAGAGCCTGCTGAATGCGCTCCCAAATCTCGTATCCGTAGGGTTTGATGACCATACAGCCACGCACGGCAGATTGCTCTGCGAGGTCTGCCTTCACCACTAATTCGTTGTACCACTTCGAGTAGTCCGTTGCTCGGGAAGTGAGTTTCTGGAAATTTGCCATTATCTTAATTTATATTGTTTACGCAGTTGTTCAAATTGGTCAGGGTTGGACTTAAGTTGCTGACTGACACGACTTAACCACCCTTTCGATGAATCTCCTTGCAAAGGTACTGCTTTTTTGTTGATTGACAAAGCAGGGAGCGCAAAAAACCGGCAAAGTGCTTGCAGGCACATCTCACTTGCCCTCATCTTGCCCGCCAACGAGTAGCCGGCAATGTGGTAGGATGCCAAGTCCGCCGCTTGCACAAGGGCGTGATTGACAGCGGGTTCGCCTTCCCAACAATCTATGCAAAGGCGCGTGCCGCGTCCTTGCGGGGTCTGCTTGTGCCGCAGCACTGCCTGCTCGTCCAACACGCCTCCGCGGGCTGCGTTGATGAGCAGCACATCGGGTTTGCACAGGCTGAGGAACGCCTCATCAGCAAGATGGTAGGTGGGATATGGTCCGTCCTTGGTGAGAGGGGTGTGAAAGGTGATAATGTTGCAGTTTTGCGCGATTTCATCGGGTCCGACACCTATCCCGAGGGGCGGGTCATAGACCAAAACACGGTAGCCTTTTCGTTCTGCCATAGCAGCGACAAGGGTACCTACATGCCCGTATCCGACCACGCCAATCGTTGGTGGTTGGTTAGAGGATAGTTGCAGGTTGAGCGTGTCGAGAGCCTCCTCCACATAGTCGCACACCGCCTGCGCGTTGCAGCCCTGGCATGCCGTCCAAGCGATGTCGTGTTGGCGGCAGTAGTCCGTGTCAATATGGTCGTAGCCGATAGTTGCCGTTGCCACAAAGCGCACGCGGCTACCCGCGAGCAACCCGCTATCGACCCGCGAGCGGGTGCGTATGACAAGGGCATCGACATCACGTACTGATTGCGGCGTAAACTCTTCGGGAGCAATGTGTTGCACTTCGGCATAGTCGTCCAGCACACCGTCCAAGAAAGGGATGTATTTGTCAATCAGTACGCGCACGATGGTTTAGTTGTATTTGATGTTGTCTATCAGACGCACGGGACCGCAATAGACTGTAATGCAACCTATTGCATGGTCGAATGTGGCAGCAGGCTGCAAAGTGGTCTGGTCCACAATGGAGTAGTACTCCACCTCCAGCCCGGGGATGGCGTTGATGGTGTCGATAACACGCTGTTGTACCTCGGCAACAGAGGCAGTTTTCGCCCATTCCAACGAGGCGAACAGCGTCTTGGATATGTTGACGGCGGTCTGTTTTTCTTCATTCGACAAACGCTCGTTGCGGCTGCTGAGAGCCAATCCGCTTGCTTCGCGCACGATGGGGCAGCCTATGATTTGCAGTTCGCCGAAGGTGCCACTGAGCGAGGAACGCTCCACCATGTGGTGGATGATTGCCAGTTGCTGGTAGTCCTTCTCGCCGAAATAGGCGCGTGTGGGGTGTATCAGGTAGAAGAGGCGGCTCACCACTTGGACGACACCATTGAAGTGTCCCGGGCGCATCTTGCCTTCCATGACCTCGTCTAATCCTGCAAAATCAAACGAAAACGGCTTCTCCATCTCCTCGGCGGTGTACATCTCTTCGGGCGTAGGCGCGAACACAAAGTGCACACCTAACGACGACAGCAATTCCGCATCGCGATTGAGGTTGCGGGGGTATTTGGCGAGGTCTTCTTTGTTGTTGAACTGTGTGGGGTTCACAAACACGCTGACGAAACACACATCGTTTTCCGCCACGGCGCGGCGCACGAGAGAAGCGTGTCCCTGATGCAAGGCACCCATGGTGGGTACGAGTCCGATAGTCTTGCCTTGGCGTACACAAGCCGCCACTTGGCGTGTAAGTTCTTGTTTGGTAGTCAGTACTTGCATATATTGAATAAACAACTAATATCTTTTCCGAAAAGGGCTGCAAAATTACATAAAATCTATGGATTGCACAATTTCTGCAAGAAAAATGCAGAAAGAACAATCGCACATATACTATCTGTACTGTCCAATAACAAATGCAATTTTGTGCAAAGTTAGGGAAAATAATTGAAGAAGCAATCTTTCGGGGTTG
>CAKVBV010000044.1 GCA_934725535.1 uncultured Bacteroidales bacterium
TGTTTGTTAGGAAGGTTCTACTCACAAAGTTTCCCTTGTGGCACTCTTGTTATTCAGACCTCTGTAGTTCTCTGTTTCGAGGATGTTCTTTGGTCTTTTTCAAAGTCCTTCGTGTCTACCGATTCCACCATCGCGGCATAAATCGGCGACAAAGATACTGCTTTTCCGCAAGATACACAAGAAAATGACGCCTTTTTTCAGCAAATCTTCGTTTTCGTTTGCGTATATGGAAAGAATGTACTACCTTTGCACCGCATTTCAGCACAAGAGTGCTTCAAGGTACCTTGCCCGAGTGGTTAGGGACCGGTCTGCAAAACCGGGGACAGCGGTTCGAATCTGCTAGGTACCTCTCAGAGAGCCGCCAAACAAGGCGGCTCTTGTTGTTTGATAGACACAAGGTTATGCAACAGGAATTAGAAGATATTACCAAACAGGAATATAAGTACGGTTTCACTACCAAGGTGGAAACGGACGTGATAGAACGCGGACTCAACGAAGACATCATCCGGCTCATCTCTGCCAAGAAACACGAACCCGAATGGCTGCTGCAGTTCCGCCTCAAGGCATACCGCAAGTGGCTGACCATGAAGGTGCCGACATGGGCGCACCTGCGCATACCCGACATCGACTTTCAGGCCATCTCATACTACGCAGCCCCCAAGGCAACCGATGGCACGCGGTCGGAGAACAATATCGACCCCGAAGTGATGAAGACGTTTGACAAGTTGGGTATCCCGCTCGAAGAGCGTGCCGCACTGGCAGGCAACATGGCGGTGGATGCCGTCATGGACTCGGTGTCGGTCAAGACTACCTTCCGCGAGTCGCTGGCTGAGAAAGGTATCATCTTCTGCTCCATCTCCGAAGCCGTACAGCATTACCCCGAACTGGTGCAGAAATACTTGGGCTCGGTGGTGCCGTACAGTGACAATTTCTATGCCGCACTCAACTCGGCGGTATTCTCCGACGGCTCGTTTGTGTACATACCCAAAGGCGTACGCTGCCCCATGGAACTCAGCACCTATTTCCGTATCAACGCAGGCAACACGGGGCAGTTCGAGCGCACCCTCCTCATAGCCGACGAAGGGGCATACCTCAGTTACCTTGAGGGATGCACCGCCCCTATGCGCGATGAGAACCAACTTCACGCCGCCATTGTGGAAATCATTGTGCACAAGGACGGAGAAGTCAAGTACTCCACCGTGCAGAACTGGTACCCGGGCGACAAAGAGGGGCGCGGCGGTATCTACAACTTCGTGACCAAGCGCGGCATCACCTACGAGAACGCCCGCCTCAGTTGGACGCAGGTGGAGACAGGCTCCGCCATCACGTGGAAGTACCCGAGTTGTATCCTCAGGGGCGACAATTCGAGTGCGGAGTTCTACTCTGTGGCAGTGACCAACAACTACCAGCAGGCGGACACGGGAACGAAGATGATACACCTCGGCAGGAACACGCGCTCGCGTATCATCAGCAAGGGTATCTCTGCGGGACACAGCCAGAACGCCTACCGAGGACTGGTGCGTATGGCTCCGAATGCCGAGGACGCCCGCAACTACAGCCAGTGCGACAGTCTGCTGTTGGGTGACAAATGCGGGGCGCACACCTTCCCCGTGATGCAGATACAGAACCCGACAGCCACCGTGGAGCATGAGGCAACCACCAGCAAAATCAACGAGGACCAACTCTTCTACTGCCAGCAACGCGGTATCGGGGTTGAGGACGCGGTAGGCTTGATTGTCAACGGCTATGCCAAAGAGGTGATGGACAAACTGCCTATGGAGTTCGCCGTCGAAGCACAGAAACTCCTGCAGGTCAGCCTCGAAGGCTCCATAGGATAAACCAACCTTCCCTTTGCTTTCCGCTTTGCTTTCCGCGGAGGCACCTTTGCCCCCGCCGAGGTTATTCTTGTCATATAACCTCCACTACCCTCACGGGCAGTATCTCGTACGTCAAAGAACACGGGCTGCTTACGTATGCAGCCTACCGGATTCGACACCTCGAATCACGATGCAAAGGTACTACATTTACAGGGAGCGTTGAGCGTTTCCGGTACTTTCTGTTACTTTCCGGCGCGATTTGGTGCGATTTGGTAGTTTCTGTCACTTATTGTTACTTTTCTTTTGCAACAGATTATACTACAGCCACATACAAAGAAAAGTCAACAAGCATAACAGGGATAATAAGTCCGGTAAGTCCAATAAGACTAATGGGACTTATAGGTATTTTGACGACGCGAGCCGCGTCGTCCCCCAAGTGTGTAGCATAAAATTTAATGGTGCAATCCAACGATATACAGAAAAATGCCAATGTTTTATGCGATTAGTATGACAAGTTTGCCTATTTGCCTTAAATATATTAACTTTGCAGCGAAAAGTTAATGCAACAACTCCGCGAACCAAGCAAAAGACAAACAATGAACAACGAACTGGATCAACTCCGCCCGTGGTATGACTATGCATTGGTAAGGTAAGACAACGCATAATACACTATCATATATGACAAAATACATATTTATATTTTCTTTGCTATGTATATGGTCTTGGACAAATACTATGGGGCAAAACTTGCCCAAAGTGTTCGTCCATAACAATTCCACTCTTGAAACAACATGGACAACAGGACACCTTACGTTTGTAGATGATGGTGATACGATGCAATTTCCTATTCAGATGCGGCATAGGGGTGCCACCTCATTAAAATACGACAAGCCTTCATTGGCGGTTAAACTCTTTTCGGCTTCAGGACAGAAACAAGACATTTCTTTTCTCGGAATGCGGAGTGACAATTATTGGATATTGGATGCAATGGCTTCTGACAAAGCCCGTATGCGCAACAGGGTTACTATGAATTTATGGAAAGAGATTGCACCACCGTTATGGTATGCAGATTCAGAACCCAAGGCGCAGAATACTTACAACGGACAAATGGTCTCTGTTGTTTTGGATGGTAGGGAGATGGGCATCTATTGTCTCCAAGAACGAATAGACCGCAAGCAACTTAAATTGAAGAAATACAGTTCAAAGAATGGGATACGTGGTGCATTGTACAAAACCATTTCATGGAGCAATTCCGTGTCTTTCGAAAATATTCCATCGCCTCATCCTACCACTTTAGACCCTGAATGGGATAGTTGGGAAGTGAAGTATCCGGACATTGACGACGGAGAACCCATCACATGGCAACCGCTATTGGATTTGCTGCAGTTTGTTTGCTATAGTAATGCAACACAATTTGCTGATAGCATTGCCGACTACATTGATTTACCTACGTATTGCAACTATATCTTGCTCGTACAACTTCTATCCTTGCGAGATAATTGCTGTAAAAACAACTATTGGTCATTTTACGATATATCCAAGAGCAGAAAAGCCACTATCAGTTTATGGGACACAGACCACTCGTGGGGACGCATGTATAACTCCCAACCTGAAGATACAGAGTACCTTATCAGTAACTCTCTTATAGAACGTTTATATGCGTACTATCCTTCTTTTTCTGATTCTATAGAGCGACGTTGGGCAAATCTTCGACAATCTTCTTTTCGTATAGAACATTTGGATAGTCTGTGTGCCAAGTATTTTACATTGTATCAGCAAACTGGTATGGACATCATCGAGAGTAAACTTTGGAATGGGCATAACGGTATTGACATTGACATTTCATCAGAACAAATGTATATACATAACTGGTTAGTAAAGCGATTGGCGTTTTTAGACTCTCAGTATCATTACTCTCCAACAGCAGACGGCACGGATTCTCCTATCAGCAGCCATAGACAAGCACCTATAGTATTCGACATCTTAGGGCATATTGTTTCTCATAGTATAGAAAATTTACCAAAAGGTATCTATATATACCAACACAACGGAAAAACAGAAAAGATACTTATCCCATAACAAGAACAGAGACTGCCCAAATAGAGCGGTCTCTGTTTTGTTTATAAAACAAACAGTAGGGGTTACTCTGCTGCTTTGCCGTCGGAGCCGAGGACGTTGATGATTTTGTGCTTGTAGAGTTGCTCCATAAGGTCGCGGGCAGGACCGCAGTACTTGCGGGGGTCGAACTCTGCAGGTTTCTCCCAGAATACCTTGCGCACAGCAGCGGTGAAAGCCAGACGGCTGTCGGAGTCGATGTTAATTTTGCAGACAGCACTCTTGGCAGCCTTGCGGAGTTGGTCCTCAGGAATACCAACGGCAGCCTCGAGTTTGCCTCCGTATTTGTTAATCATATCCACATACTCTTGCGGAACACTGGACGAGCCATGGAGTACAATCGGGAAGCCCGGCAGTTTCTCCATCACAGCATCCAATACGTCAAATGCCAACGGGGGAGGAACAAGGCGACCGGTCTTCGGGTCAACCGTGCATTGTTCGGGTTTGAACTTGTAAGCACCGTGGCTGGTACCGATAGAGATAGCCAATGAGTCGCAGCCCGTACGGCTCGAGAAATCGATAACCTCTTCGGGTTTGGTGTAGTGGCTCTCCTCAGCAGAAACCTCGTCTTCCACGCCGGCGAGTACACCGAGTTCTGCCTCTACAGGAACATCATATTGGTGAGCGTAGTCAACCACCTTGCGGGTGAGGGCGATGTTCTCCTCGTAGGGGAGTGCGCTACCGTCAATCATCACGCTCGAGAAACCGAAGTCCACGCAACTCTTGCAGAGTTCGAAACTGTCTCCGTGGTCAAGGTGAAGCACAATCTGCGGGTGCTCCCAACCGAGTTCTTTGGCGTATTCCACTGCACCTTGTGCCATATAGCGGAGCAGCGTTTGGTTAGCGTACTGACGTGCGCCTTTGGATACCTGGAGGATAACGGGGCTCTTGGTCTCAGCCGAAGCCTTGATGATAGCCTGTAGTTGCTCCATGTTGTTGAAGTTGAAGGCAGGAATAGCATATCCGCCTTTGATTGCCTTGGCGAACATCTCACGGGTGTTCACCAGACCGAGTTCTTTGTAACTTACCATAAAATCAAACTTTAACTTGTTGTTTATTATTTAGTTATTCTTTTGCTTGCCATAATGAAGTATGCTATGAGGAGGAGGTATGCCACGATGCCGACGATGGCAGCACCGTTGGAGCCAGCCCATGCGGTGAGGTAGCAGTCGGCTCCGCAGAACTTGATAACCGCACTCACTACACCCATCAGTGCACCACCTGCAATGAAGCCCGATGCCACGAGGGTGCCTTTCTCGTTGCGCTTCTGTGCCAACTCTTCGGCACGGTCGCCGTCTTTCTCGCGTTTGCGGCTTACCAGCCATGAGATAGCACCACCTACCAACAGCGGCGTATTGAGGTGCAAGGGAATAAACATACCGAGTGCGAAAGGCAGTACGGGTACTCCCAATTGGTTGAGCAACAGGGCTAACACTGCCCCTGCGAGGTAGAGCATCCACGGTGCGCCTTGTCCCGACATCAGCGGCTCAATGACTGCTGCCATTGCGTTAGCCTGCGGGGCAACCAATGCGTTGTCGCCCGTGAAACCGTAGGTCTTGTTAAGCACTATCATCACACCGCCCACCGTGGCAGCCGAGACGAGTGTGCCGAGGAATTTCCATGTCTCCTGTTTGCGGGGCGTAGTGCCAATCCAATATCCTATCTTGAGGTCGGTGATGAAACCGCCCGCCATTGACAACGCCGTGCAGACCACACCGCCAATCACCATGGCACCCACCATACCGCTAGCACCTTTCATGCCCACCGCCACGAAGATGACAGAGGCAATAATCAGCGTCATGAGCGTCATACCGCTCACGGGGTTGCTACCCACAATGGCAATGGCATTTGCGGCTACCGTGGTGAACAGGAAAGCGATAACCGCTACCACCAGGAAGGCCACCACAGCCTGCCAGAAATTGTGCAGCACACCCACCCAGAAGAACACGAAAGTGATTGCCAAGGCTACGGCAATGGCAAGGACAACGAATTTCATACTCAAGTCCTTCTCTGTGCGGAGTGAGGCTTGCGCTACGGCTTTGCCTTTGCCGCCCAGTTCTTTGCCTGCCAGTCCGACCGCGGACTTGATGACACCCCAACTCTTGACAATACCAATCATACCCGCCATAGCGATGGCACCGATGCCAATGTTACGCCCGTACTGCGTGAACATCAGTTGCGGGTCCATACTCTCCATACCGGGCAGCGAACCCATCAGAGGCAGCAGCACCCACCATACGAAGAACGAGCCCGCGCAGATGACAGCCGCATATTTGAGTCCGATGATATAGCCAAGACCCAATACCGCAGCACTCGTATTGATAGAGAATACCAGTTTGAACTTTGCCGCCAAGGCTTCGCCCCAGCCCGTCATGCGTGTGCTGAGGCTCTCGGTCCACAGCCCGAAAGTGGAGACTGCAAAGTCGTACAGACCGCCGATGCCTGCCGCCCAGATAAGGGGTTTGGCTTGGCTGCCGCCCTGTTCGCCGGACACAAGGACTTGTGTCGTCGCCGTTGCCTCGGGGAACGGGTATTCGCCGTGCTTCTCCTGCACGAAGTACTTGCGGAAGGGTATCAGGAACAGGATACCCAGACAGCCGCCCAACAGCGACGACAGGAAGACCTGCATGAAGTTGACCGTGATGTCCGGATACTTGGCTTGGAGGATATAGAGCGCGGGCAGGGTGAAGATAGCCCCTGCCACAATCACGCCACTGGACGCTCCAATGGATTGGATGATAACGTTTTCGCCAAGGGCATTCTTGCGCCTCAACGCCGACGAGAGACCCACTGCGATAATGGCAATCGGGATAGCGGCCTCGAATACCTGACCGACTTTCAAGCCAAGGTAAGCGGCTGCTGCTGAGAAGATTATCGCCATGAATACACCCATAATGACGCTGTAGGGCGTTACCTCTGGGTAGTTGTTCTGCGGTTTCAAAATAGGTTCGTACTTCTCGCCCGGTTTGAGTGGGCGCGCCGCATTGTCGGGCAGTTGAATCTTCTCTTTCTGTTCCATGATAGGGTGTTTGTTGTTAGTTTCAGCCTGCAAAGTTACATATTTTCAGGTATGTATGCAACAATGGCGTTTGTAAAGTTTGATTTTGCAAAGTGTGGAGGTCAAAGTTTTTGTGCGGGGAAGAAACTAACGGGAACACAAATTATCACGAATTAGTCATTAATTTGCAGAGTATGCGTTGCAGATGCTACCAACAACCTCACGGCAATGTCGGCTTAATCACATACTAATCTCATACTAATCACATACTAATCACATACTAATGTCATACTCTTAACCCGATATTAACTCGGGTTAAGAGTGGTAATCGGTAATGGTTAATAGTTAATGTGCTTTTTGACGACGCGAGCCGCGTCGTCTCCCAACTAAAACCGCGCTGCCCCACAAATATGGTTGCAATGGAGATGTTTTTGAGTTGCATACACGCCAATTGTTGTTTCAAAAAAGAAAATTACCCTATTTTTGCGATTATGCAACTGACAAATGAGCGTCGAATAGTACCTTTGCCGCCCCAAAAATGAAGAGCTATCTGCAATTGGTGCAGTTGGAATTAAAATATATAAATAGGGGGGGGTAAATGTAGAGTCGTTACTCCCCGGATAAAAATTGTGTTTAGGAAATAAGAGATTATGGACTATTCAATACGAGAGAACCCGACTCCCGTTAGTCACTCGACCCAGACAACCATGTACTACACGCCTTATGATGCCATGTATGGAGAGACCGTATATGACCGTGCGCCATTGAATATGGACAACGGCGATTGGTGTGCGGTGATAGCGCCCGACTATCTGCGGGCGAATGGGACGACCTCGTTTATAGAGATTAGCGGGCAAGTGTTTGACAATGTGCGTTATGAGGAGACAGAGACACTTTATTATCAGATGCGCAGGGCGCGTCCGACCGACCCCGCCGTGGGCGAGTTGATGCCGGTGGGGGACGGCGTGATGCCGATGTTGGTGTGCGCGATGGCTTGTATAATACTGATATACAGAAAGAAAAGAGTAAGACAACAATGAAAACGACAAAGATATGGCTCGTTGCGTGTGCAATGAGTGTGATGACGATATGCCCGATGGCAGCCCAACAGCGCGGATGCGTGTTGGCAGGTGATACGGTACGTGTGGAAACCGCTAACGGTTCGTTGTGGCACATAGCGGGTGCGGGTAGCGACGGTGTGCGTTGCCGCAATGTGGCTACCGGCAAGTGGCTGCGCGTGGAGAAAGACGGGGTGCGGGCGATAGTGAGTATGACGGACAGTGTGATGTCGTCGGTGCTGCGTGTGGCGGCAACAGAAGGAGACTATACGACCGAGCATCGTGCAGGAGTGTACCCGACGGTGCGTGTGGACGGTGCGGATTACTATCTGAATCCGGCACAGAGAGGAGACGGCGTGTGGCAGTTGCGGGAGCAGCGTCCAGAGCAGTCCATAGCAGTGGAGCAGTGGTCGTACAGGCACAGTATTACAACCGATTGGCGTGTGTCGTCGGAGCATATTGTCTTTGCGTGGGCAGGCTCTGACGCAGAGGCTCAAAGGCAGAAGACGGTGTTGCGCTATTGGGCGCGTGTGACGGACAGCACCTATTATTACAGCAGGGCTGACGGCAGGCGGCAGGCGGTGCAAGTGCGTGTGGTAACGGACGGCAACACGTTGCGCGAGGTGTACGGGATAGAGCCGCAAGTGGAGTGGCTATCACAGCAGGAGCCGTATAGTGCGGTCTCCACGTTGCGCGGTTCCGCCCCTGTGGCAGACCCTTACGGCTGGACATTGACGCTGACTCCGCAAGGGAAGAGTCCGATGGACGTGAAGCGCAATGACGAGTATGCGGATTTGGCGGACACGTTGCAGATGTCTCTCACCCGTGACGGACAGGAGATAGCAACAGCAAGCACCCGGGTGGTGCGCAAGGCGTATCACTATTCCGATGACAACCGGTTGATTGCAAACATCGAAGTGAAGAACAGTATGTTTGGTGCCACAGATCATCTGACCAAACGCATCACTCCGGCACTCACCCTGCTCACGGGCAGGCAACTATACGATGCAGAGCATACGCTCGTGGGCGGCGATACGCAGACACAGGTGCTTTCGTTGGGCGACCTCAATGCCCCGCGTGCAAGTGTGGTGGACGAGACAGGGAAGGCTGCGGACTGGCTGCAAGTGGCGGTGAATACAGATGATAACTCGCTGGTTGCTACGGTAGTGCCCAACACGGACACCCAGTCCCGTTCGGCGCAGATAGTGCTGTCGGACGCGGGCGAGGAAGTGGCATCGGTGGCGGTAACACAAGCAGCCAAAGCCTCGACAGTGGTGGCAAAACTGATACACCAAGCCGGCGTGGGCAACCGAATGATGGGGATTGAGGTGGGCGAAGACGAGATACAGCCGGTCTATACGGCAGAGAAGACATACTACTATTCTTCCGGTGAGTGGTTGCATCTCGTAGCGCAAACGACTACTTTCTTCGGCTATCAACGCTGGTATGATTACAAGACAGGCAAGGACCCTGTCTTTCCCCGTGCGGAGGGTGATACAGAGGATGCTACCGTATGGGCAAAGCCTCCTCGCGGAGGGACAAACGATGCTACCGGTAGTTTGTTCAACGCTATCAACACAGACTTTGAGAACTCGCAAGGACTATATGCTATACATGGTGACGGTCTGCCCGCTCCTAACCGCATGGGCGTTTATGGACCTCAGTTGGTGGGTTGGAATTCCGACACGGTGCGCCGCACTATAGCCTGCGACTTCAGTATGTATGCAGACTATGAGGTGAAGAAAGATGCTGACGGCAACCTGCTCTCAGTAAAAGAACCTACGTTGTCGTACCGCCAGTTGTTCCATTTGCGTCCCGCAGCAGATATGGCAAAGCAGTTGGCAGCATGTAGTGAAAGCACGGGAAAATACTTGGAGGAATACCATTATGTGGCTCCCGTAGGCACACCTATATATATCAATACACAGTATGCCCACTGCTATTTCACAGACTTTGAGACCGAGTATGGGTATTATTTCTATGGTACAGACGGCTATTTATGGCGTGTCAGTCTGGACGACCGCTACAACTATTACCCTTACGCCCATGTGAAATGGTATCAGGATGATACGGAAATGACACCGTCTTACGTAACCTCGGACGGGACATTAGGTTATAAAAACAAGTTGGACTATGTGGCGGTAACTTCGGACAAGGCGGGTGTGGTAACCTATACGGTGCGCATTCCCAAGTACCAGTATGCCAAGTACTCCAATTCGGGGGCAGCAGAGACCAAACAGGTGCTGGAGGAAGATATACTCTTGGCACGCTTTGTGGTGGATTACAAAGACCGGAGTGAATGCGGACCTGCCCAAGTGCTGAATAGCGATACGGGGTTTGACGACCAATACGACTTGCTGGCACTGCAAGACTTCAACTATGACGTTCCCTGTACCCAAGCAGTGCGTTTCTATGACAAACCGCGTGCATGGGATAAGTCTTCGTATGCGTTCTGCTATACCAACAGGAGCGGCTTGCAGTGGTATCGTAATTATCCGCAGACTATGCATGGCAATTCCTTCCCCTCGTTCAATGAGTTCTCCATAGTAAATAAAGTGGTGCCGGACGGTAACCTCAATTGGGTGTATGAGCAAGAGCAGCGGGGAGGAGCGGAGAACGGGTACTGCCTTTATGTGGACGGCGGCAAATCAGCGGGATTGGTGGCCACGGTGGATATTGATACGGTGCTTTGCGCACAGCAGAAAGTATATTGTTCGTTTTGGGTGTGTGATGTTACCCCTCTCTCTCAAAAACAGTACACCAAGCCTGTTATGGTCTGCGTGGTGCAAGGTCGTCACTCGTCGGGCACGGACACCGAGTGGCACGATGTGGAGACATTCAACTCCGGCGAGTTGCCCCACGACCAAGCCGGTTGGAAACATATATTCTTTCCGCTTGAGAGCGATGACAATTATGAAGAGGTGCGGCTTAATATATACAATTTTGCCTCAAGTACTGCCGCCAACGACTTCCTCATTGACGATGTGGCACTCTATGCCACCAAGAACCCGCTGGCTGCCTATCAGGCACTGACATCCTGCTCCAACGACGACCGCGATGTAGCGGTCATACGCATCGACTATACCAACCTCCCCGAGTCGTGGGCGCATACCGAGGTCTATTACCAGGTCTTTAACGCCACCGACAAGACGGCCGTTACCACCAACTACCTCCACCATGCTGCCAACACCCATGGTACCATCACCATTCCCTGCCACGACTACGACCCTACCGATGCGGACAAGACGGGACACGTGCTGACAGACGATGAGAGCGGCTTGGTGCATGAGTCATTGGCGGCTTTTGTGGAGGAGTTGTATTCCTACACCGACGAAGACGCTGTGTTGAAAGGCTACGTCAAGCACGACGGAGACAACCACTACACCATGTACGTGGGGCATATCTTCACCCAAAGCGATGAGACCGATGGTACACTCAACCGCAGCAAGACCTACGAGATACGCCTTGCACGCAGCGAAGATGACCTCGGCGACGACCTCTGCTCCTACCGCACACCACTGCCTATATACGACCGGACAAGCGTCAGCATTACCGACATCGACGGCAGCGTGCAGAGCGGAAACGTCTGTGCCAACGCACTCTATCAGATGAATGTACTGGTATCCAAATCCGTAACCGAAGGCACACAGGTACTCAAAGTGTCTGCCCCTGCCGTAGCCGACTGGCTGGTGGCGTATGACTTCGACGACATCTTCGCCACCGGCACAGAGACACGAGGTGCATCGGAGCGCGAGGAAGCAGACGACAAGTTCCTCGACAAATACGGCTATACCCGCGGTGAAGTATCGGATGCCATGGCGGATATGCGCCGCTTGCCCGAACCGGAGCAGCCCAATGCCAACTACGCCATCACCCGTATCGCCGACCTGAAACGCGATGCCTTTGTGCGCGATGCCAACTATGACATCATCATCTCCCTCTACCAACGGGGACTGCTCCGCCTGTCGGAAAGCAGCCGCAGTGTCTATCTCCGCTCCGAAGAGACGGCACGCTATTGGATTTACCCCATCACGGGGACGGTAACCACCACATACAGCAGCCGCAGTCTCACCCTTGAGGTCTGCAACGAACCCGTCTTTGCCCTTGTACAGGCGCAGAGCAGCAACGAACTGCTCACACTCGGACCCGTACAGCACGGCGCACTCACCGACGAACAGCGCAACCTCATTCCCGCCGTGCGTGTCAATCGTCAGCAGGCCAACACCGCATTCTCAGTGCCCGTCAGCGATATGCAGAACGTCACACTCGCCACGGAGGACTGTCAGATAGTGCTATCCGACGACCCTGCCGTCACGGGCAAGACGCTCACCTATACCCCCGAATACAAGGACAATGCCATCACCTTCACCCCCAACACTGCCGGCACCACGCTGCAAGTGGGCTATGAATACACCATCCGTGTGGGAATGACCGCCACCTCGTCCGACAACGCCGGCTGCGAGAGCAACGCCTACTTCACCGTCCTCGTGCTGCCCGACACGGTCGTCTGGTCGCCTTCGCACAGCACCGAGTGGGGCGAAGACAGCAACTGGCGGGCAGTCATCGGCGGCAGGATTCAGTCGTGGGGCTATGCACCGCTGCGGACCATGGTAGCCATCGTGCCGCAGCAGGACAGCGACGCCCTCTACCCCGTCATCACCACCCGCAACCTCAACCCGCTCGATGCCAACTACACCCCGCAGGCGTGCAGCGCACTACGCCTGCACAAAGGGGCGAAACTGCAAAACCAGCACCTGCTCGCCTACGACTCTGTCTTCGTCGATATGCCGCTCCGCTCCGCACGGTGGTACTCCATGTCCGCACCGCTGCAAGACATGGTCTCCGGCGACTTCTTCATTCCCTACGATGCCGACGGCAGCAACATCGAATCCGACCTCGACTTCACCGTCAGCCCCTACCATGGCAACCGCAAGGGCAGCAGTGCCTACGCTTTCTGGCTGTCGTACTACAACCGCAGTGTCACCATGCTCAACCAGAACCCCGACAACGACCGCGACTCCGTCTCCACCAACATCGAGGTGTTTGCCAAGTCCAACTCACTGGCGGAGAGCCTGGCACCCGGGCAGGGCTTCCAAGTGCTCGGCTACGGACCGGGCGATGACGGTGAGAACCTCGTGATACGCCTGCCCAAACCCGACAACGTGTACTACTATTTCAATCCCGACGGCTCACAAAGCAACCGCCACGAGGTCATCAACCGCAACCGCACAGGGCGTCTCGCCTACCCCGAGACCACCGGCAACGGCACCATGACCATCACCCTCACCAACGAGAAGGAGAGCCGCCATTTCCTCTTTGGCAACCCCACCATGGCATACATCGACATGCAGGCGTTCTTTGCCGATAACAACTTGGTAGAGAGCAGTTTCCGCTACATCGACGGCTCCTCGTGGAAGACCGTCACACCCTCTACCGCCACCACCGCGGCAGAACGTTTCGTAGCACCCATGCAGTCTGTCCTGCTCACTGCCAAGACCGCCGCTACCTCGCTCGCACTCACTCTCAGCGATAGTCATCTGGCTGCCACCAACACAGGCACGTCCAACGCCTCTGCCATCGCACCGCGGCGTATGCAAAGCGCATTCTATACCCCGCAAATTGCTGATAACGAGGTGATGAACATCACCGCCTGCAACGCTTCCGCAGCCGCTTACGTGGCGTTGGCAGTACAGAACACCGCCACCAATGCCTGTGAGGAGGGCGAAGATGTGCCTTTCACGTCCACTTCCACCACGCCGCTCAACCTCTACACCCTCGCGGGCACACAAGCCCTCATGGCAGACACGCGCTATGGCATCAGCACCGTCCCCCTCGGCTTCGTCATATCCGGCGAACAGGACACGCAAGGGCAATACCTCTACCGCACCGACAGTCTCACACTCGCCTTTCGGCTCACCGCCAATTGGAGCGACGAGTGTTACCTGTGCGATGCGCTCACGGGCACACGCACCCGCATTGCCAACGACACCGAAATCCGTATCGCCACCCCTGCTGACCACCAACTGCGCTACTACATCCAAGGCTCGTACCGCGAACCCTCAGGTCCCGATACCCCCACCAACAACACGGACACCCCTACCCTCTCGTCTCTCAACGGGCAACAACTCGTGGCTCTCTCCAACAGCCCCGCTAGCGTAACCGTGATAGCCACCGGCGATATTCGCGACCTCCGTGCCTACGACCTCACAGGACGCACCCTGCTCCACCTCCACAGCGACGCACCACACGCCTTGGGAGCCGTGGTTACAACGCACATCCCGTCGGGAATGGCTGTGATAGAAGGTACACTGCAATCAGGTGAGAAGGTCAAAACAAAAGTCATCGTACAATAATATATAGTGCCCTCTATATATGAACAGAGGTTGCCCGAGTGATTGGGCAACCTCTGTGATTCATTCTGCGGTCGTGTTATTTCACCTCTTCCGCGTCCACAAACCCGTAGCGGTCGTGCAGTTGTTTTAGTTTCTTCTCGAAGCGGTTGATACCGACCACCTGAACCCAATAGCCCACACCGGCGATGATAATGCCCAGGCTGACAAGCACGGTCAGCGTCGTTGCACTCACAACAGGGCGGCAGAACCCGTAAATACCGAAAGCAGTTGCCAATACCCCGAACAAAAGCATAATCCACCAACAACGGAAACCTACCTTTTTGAAGTCAAAAGATTCGATGGCAATACGTATGCCCTCAAACAGGACGACAAAAGCAAAAACAAAAGGCAACGCTGCAGCAAGTGCAACGGGGTGAACAAGGAAATACACTCCCATCAATACCTGCAACAATGCGGACAGGAAAAGCAACCCGCTCTGCGGCAGAATGAGGTGCAACTTGCCCCAAGCGGCTAACTCACAGCAACCTGCGATAAGGAACATCAGTCCGAGCAACCATGCTACACTGAGCAGTGTCGAACCGGAATTGACAAGGCAGATAACGCCCAAAGCAACGAGTGCGATGCCTGCGATACACATCCAGATTTTAGTACTTGTTTTCATAATGACGTCTATGTTTGCATTAAACTTTTGTAAAAGAAAAACAAATATCGTGCCATAGTCTGAGAAATGTCAGAATGGCACAGGTGTAAGTATCTGTACCACATAGGCTAAGTGTCTGTACGGCATTGATTAAGCATACGTACAATATGGGTTAAGCATACGTACAATATGGGTTATACGTGCGTACGACTCAAAAAACATCTCCATTGCAACCATATTTGTGGGGCAACGCGGTTTTATTTGGGAGACGACGCGGCTCGCGTCGTCAAAAAGCACATTAACTATTAACCATTACCGGTTACCACTCTTAACCCGAGTTAATATCGAGTTAAGAGTATGGCATTAGTATGTGATTAGTATGTGATTAGTATGATATTAGTATGTGATTAAGCAAGGAATAAGCAAGTTCCATTACCATTTTTGGTGCAGTTGCCATAGTAAAAGTAATAAACATATTGTGTATATGGAAAGAAAGTAGTACCTTTGTACGGTTTTAGTTATATTTGGCTAATCAGACGATATGGATACCTTACAAGAAATGACAGCCGCCAAGTTGCTGCAAATGAAAGCAATAAAGTTCCAACCGCTGAACCCGTTTACATGGGCTAACGGTTGGATTGCTCCGTTGTACTGTGATGACCGCAAAGTGCTTTCGTATCCGAAGATGCGCGACTTCATACGGCTCGAGTTGGCACGCACCATAGCCGAGAGATACCCCGATGTGGACGTGGTGGCTGGCGTGGCTACCAACGCCATCGCGCACGGTGTATTGGTGGCGGAGCAGTTGGGGCTGCCGTTTGTGTACGTGCACCCCACGCCGAAAGACCACGGTCTGGAGAACCAGATAGAGGGCGACCTGCGTCCGAGACAAACGGTAGTAATTGTTGAAAATCAAGTGATTGTGGGCGACAACTGCCTGAAAGTGATAGACGCCATACGCAACAACGGTTGCAAAGTGGCGGGCATCGTAACGATATTCGACTACGGGTTTGCCGCCACCAAACGCAAGTTCGAGAAAGCGGGCGTGGAACTGACATCACTGACCGACTTTCCCACCATGCTCCGTTTGGCAGAGGAGATGGATATTATCAGCAAAGACCAGCAAAAAGCCATACAGGCTTGGCAAAGACACCCTTCTAAATGGGAGAAATAAGGAGAAACAAAGTATGGCAGAAGCAAAGTACGAAAGCAAGATAGGGCAGGTAGCAGCCTGCGACAAGGCGGTATTCGATGTGCTGAGCAACCTTGAGAACCTCAACAAGGTGCGCAACCTCATACCCGAAGACAAGGTGCAGGAACTGGAAATATCACACGATTGCATACGCATGAAAGTGGGCGGATTGGCACAGAAGATAGCCATCCGCATCGTGGAAAAAGAAGAGTACAAGACCATCAAGTTCGGTGCCGACAATATCCCGATGGCGGTGAACGTATGGATTCAACTCAAACAGGTGGCGGACAACGACACACGCATGCGCATCACGCTGAAAGCCGACATACCCATGATGTTCCGCATGATGCTTGACAAGAAGATGCAACAGGGGTTGGACCAAGCCGTGGATATGCTCTGCCAACTGCCCTATAACGATTGGAAGTGATGGGACACAAGAGACGGGTACGGATACACAAAGAGGGGCGCAACATCATCATCGGACTGACGTTGCTGATTTTTGTGGTGAATATATGCGTGTATTTCTTTGTGCCGCATTGGGTATTTGCGATAGCGTTGCTGCTGACGGCGATGCTGTTGGTGTTTGTCACTTACTTCTTCCGCAATCCGGTACGCGTATTGGAGGTGGACGACCCGAACTTTATCATCGCCCCTGCCGACGGACATGTAGTGGTAGTGGAGCCTACCATGGAGAATGAGTATTTCCATGACAAGAGGTTGCAGGTCAGCATATTTATGTCGCCGTTCAACGTGCACGCCAACTGGTATCCGATAGAGGGTGAAATCCTTGTGTCGGAGCATCAGAAAGGCAGGCACAAAGCTGCATGGCTGCCCAAGTCGAGTACGGAGAACGAGCGGTCGCTGGTGGTGATTGAGACGCCTGACAAGGTGCAGATTGCCGTCCGCCAGATAGCAGGTGCCATGGCACGGCGCATAGTAACCTATGCCAAAGTGGGCAAACAGTCGCACCGAAACACCCACTTGGGCTTTATCAAGTTAGGTAGCCGCGTGGATATGTACTTGCCCCTCAATACGGAGATGTTTGTAGAGGTGGGCGAGTTGGTACGCGGCAACGAGACCATCATCGGACGACTGCAAGACCCTGACGAAAACAACGTAAACAACGAAAACAACTAAATAAGGTATGGATAGATTTGAGGAACTGTTTGCGCAATACAACTGCGCACTCAACGATGACGCCGTAAAGGCTGCCACTGCCGAGATACTGGCAAAGCATTTCGACGAGAACAACAACTGCGAGGTATGGAAACAATGCCTCCACCAGATAGACTTGACCACCCTCAACGGCGATGACACCACCGCCAAAGTGGCAGGTATGGCACAGAAAGTCAATGACTTCAGCAAGAACTTCCCGGGTATCCCCAATGTGGCAGCGATGTGCGTATATCCTGCTTTGGTGGAGACGGCACACGACACACTGACCGAACCTATCGGCATAGCAGCCGTGGCAGCAGGTTTCCCCGCATCGCAGACGTTCATTGAGATAAAGGTGGCGGAAGCAGCCATGGCAGTGGCAGCAGGGGCAACGGAGATTGACATTGTGATTTCCATAGGCAAGTTCCTCGAAGGCAAGTACCAGGAGGTATTTGACGAGATTTCCGAGATAAAAGCAGCAGTACGCTCGGCACACCTCAAGGTTATCCTTGAAACAGGCGCATTGAAGACGGCAGAGAATATCTACAAGGCATCTATACTGGCAATGGCTGCAGGGGCTGACTTCATCAAGACCTCCACAGGTAAGATAGCCGTAAATGCCACGCCCGAAGCCACTTACGTGATGTGCCATGCTATCAAGGACTGGTACGAAAAGACGGGACAGAAAGTGTGCTACAAGCCCGCCGGCGGTGTCAGCACCACCGCGGAAGCCGTACAGCATTACACCTTGGTGAAGGAGATATTAGGTGCCGATTGGCTGAACAACCAATCCTTCCGCTTTGGGGCAAGCCGTTTGGCTAATAACCTGCTGACAAGTATTGTAGGAACAGAAACAAAGTACTTCTGATGAACAGGATAATAGAAAAGCATTTCTTTTCGGACAATGTAGCGGGGCTGGTGATTGAGGCTCCGCTTATTGCACGTAGCCGTCGTGCAGGGCACTTCGTCATCGTGCGTGTGGACGAACATTCCGAGCGTATGCCGCTCACCATTGCCGATGCAGATACTGAGAAAGGTACCATCACCCTTGTCGTGCAACGTATTGGCGTCAGCAGTGCCAAACTCATGGCACTCAACGTGGGTGACGAGGTGGCTGACTTGGTCGGACCGTTGGGCAAAGCAACTGATATACAGCATTTTGGTACGGTAGTCTGTGCCTGTGGCGGTGTGGGAGCAGCACCTATGTTGCCCATTGCGCAAGCCCTCAAGCAGGCGGGCAATCGTGTCATCACAGTGTTGGCGGCACGTACTGCCGAACTCATCATTCTGCGTGAACAGTTAGCAGCGACCTCCGACGAGGTGATAGTGATGACCGACGACGGCTCTCTCGGACAGAAAGGCGTAGTAACTGTAGGCGTGGAGCAGGTCATCAACCGCGAACATGTGGACAAGTGCATCACCATCGGACCGGCAATCATGATGAAGTTCGTAGCCCTGACCACGGCGAAATACAATATCCCCACAGACGCTAGCCTCAACACCATTATGGTGGACGGAACGGGCATGTGTGGTGCATGTCGCGTCACCGTAGGGGGCAAGATGCGCTTCGTGTGTGTGGACGGACCTGAGTTCGATGCCCACCAGGTGGATTTCGATGAGATGCTCTCGCGTCTGCGCTCCTACAAACCCGAAGAGGTGGCAGCATACGAAGCATACCAACACCATGCCGACCTGACCTCCAATGCCCGTGATGCCGAGTGGCGCAAAGCCCTCCGTGCGTCTATGAAAGCCAAAGAGCGCACCGACATTCCGCGTGTCAAGATGAACGAGTTGGCACCCGAAGTGCGCGTGACCTCCCTCCATAAGGAGGTGAACCAAGGTCTCACACCCGAACAGGCACTGCTTGAATCGAAGCGGTGTCTCGACTGCGCGAACCCCACTTGTGTACTGGGCTGTCCTGTGAACATTCACATACCCGATTTCATCAAGCGTGTAGAGGCGGGCGACATCAATGGGGCTGCCGATGTCATCAAGCAGAGTAGCACACTGCCGGCTGTTTGCGGACGTGTCTGCCCCCAGGAGAAGCAGTGTGAGTCGCAGTGTATTCACCTCAAGATGGGGCACCAGCCTGTGGCTATCGGGCACCTCGAACGCTATGTGGCAGACCACGCGACCACATCGCATAACACACTGAGTATCACCAGCAACGGCAAGAAGATAGCCGTAGTAGGCAGTGGACCTTCGGGCTTAGCCTTTGCGGGAGACATGGCGAAGTTCGGCTATGAGGTCACGGTCTTCGAGGCACTGCACGAGATAGGCGGCGTGCTCAAATACGGTATTCCCGAGTTCCGTCTGCCCAACAGCATTGTGGACAAAGAGATAGACGGTCTGCGTCAGATGGGCGTAACATTCTGCAAGGATACCATCATCGGCAAGACACTCACTATGAACGACTTGCAGCAAGACGGCTATGCGGCTGTCTTTGTAGGCAGTGGTGCAGGCTTGCCGCGCTTTATGGGCATACCGGGCGAGAACCTCAATGGCGTCATGTCGTGCAACGAGTACCTCACCCGTGTCAATCTGATGGATGCCTCGTCTGCTGACACCGACACACCTCTGTTGAAAGGAACCAACGTGGCTGTCATTGGCGGGGGCAACACCGCCATGGACGCAGTACGTACTGCCAAGCGTCTGGGCGCGGAGCGGGCTATGATTATCTACCGCCGTTCCGAAGACGAGATGCCTGCCCGTGTGGAAGAGGTGCGCCATGCCAAGGAGGAGGGCATCGAGTTCCTCACCTTGCACAATCCCATTGAGTATCATGCCGATGCCGACGGTCGTGTATGCGAAGCCGTGCTACAGGTGATGACGTTGGGCGAACCGGACGAATCGGGTCGCCGCAGTCCCGTACCTGTTGAGGGACAGACCGTTACCTTGCCTGTGGACTTGGTTATTGTCAGCGTAGGCGTCAGCCCTAATCCTCTCATACCGCATACGGTACAGGGCTTGGATATTAGCAAGAAAGGAACTATCGTGGTCAATGATGCCATGCAGTCTTCTATCCACACGCTCTTTGCCGGAGGCGACATTGTCCGTGGAGGTGCCACAGTCATCCTCGCCATGTCCGATGGCCGCAAAGCCGCCCATGCCATGCACGAATACCTTTCCCAACAACAATAAACGTATGAAGAATGTGATTGTGATTGCCGAAGAAGGCGATATAATCGGCGAAAAGAAGTTGATAGGACAATATCTGCAAGGAGAAATGGTTGACAGCCAATGGCATGCAGCAGACGGAAGTGTGTGGGATATTGTAGTGACAGGTGTGGGAGCACTGAATGTGCTGCGGAGTCTGCGCGACATGCCAAAGGACACACGCCTGCTGAATATCGGGTATGCAGGGAGTACAAACTTTGAGATTAGCAGTCTGGTGGAGGTGAGAGAGGTGAGACTGAACCACCCGTGTGTGAAGTATCCTGAGCCTGAAATGCACTTAATGCCGATAGATGCGGCATTGCTGCAAGAGCCTGACAACGTGCTGCACGCATTGTGCTACAGCAATACGGACTTTGTACTGCAATCGGACTACAAGGATTGTGTGTTTGATATGGAACTCGCCTTTATTGCGGGTATGGGTTTTACACGGTTGAGCGCGCTGAAGATAGTGAGCGACAACCTCAGTCTGCACAAGTACCGCCAAGTGGCTGCTGAGGGGAAGAGCCCCAAGTAGCGACAATATAATCCATAATAGAAAATACTTCGTCTTTGGTTTCGGCGCGTAGGAGAGCAATACGCGTTTGACGGAAGTCGTGCAGCCCTTTGAAAACGGG
>CAKVBV010000045.1 GCA_934725535.1 uncultured Bacteroidales bacterium
GTATTATACATGGAAGATAGGGTGTTCTCTGGACGCTCATAGCAATCTCCATCTCTCGGAGTAGACTCCCCATATCCCACAGAAAAAGAAACAAAGACCTCTGAATTATTTTTGATAAAATAGTATATTCCATTGTGTTCTATGCGAGATTCGTCTTTCCACTTATAGTCATACACTACTTCATCACAATCATACAGATAATTTTCTGCAAACGATACAAAGCAGGTCGCTAATAAGAGCAACCATAAAAATGATAATCTTTTCATAATGTACATAAATTAGTTGGTGGTACTATTGTTGTTTGTGGTAGTCTGCGGCTGCGGATTGAGGAGAGTGTGCAGCACGAACTCAACCACTTGCAGGGCGGTGGGTTGTTTTACTTCCCACATCTTGGCGGTGTCTGCGTCCAATGTTACCCAGAAGTCTTGTATCGGGTAGTTGGGGGCGTACTTCTCTTCAATCCTACGATAGGAGGAGTTCTCGCGGTTGTAACTGCGTGTGCAGCAGATGATAATATCCACACCGCGTTGCAGAAAGTCGTCCACGTCCTGCTCTACGGTCTCCGCGAAGTCGCCCGCACTGGTAATCCCCACTTTCTTGCCGAGGATAGTCAGGATAGCCTTGAAGTCGGGGCGTCCGTCTTCTTCCCGCACATTGAGGAGATAAGGAATAGGAGCAGGGGTGCGGACTTCGCCGTGCCCTACACTGAAAATGTGATAACTGCCGTGGTCTGTCATCGGCGACAGATACTGATACACCATCCATGCGGTGGTGGTTTTGCCCGAGTTTTGCGTGCCTCGGATAATGACAAATTGTGCCATAATGGTTTGTTTGTTCGGGCGGCGGTTCCTACCGACCCATACATAAAAACAAGCGTGGAACCCTTATCCTTGCTCATTCTCAACATCGAGGTTCTAGCCTAACCTTTCCCATAAGAATAAACAATAACGCCCACGCCGGTATGTAGACATACACCAAAATAGTGTACATAATACACACCCATGGACGTTTATTGCTTTCTTGTTTTGGATGGGTGAAATTGGCTAGATTTCGATGTTCCAAAAACAAGCGCAAATAAACGCCGTTTTAATAACAATATATGTGCAGAGGCTCCTTGTGCAGGGCGTTATTGTCGCGGTAATTACCCACCCCAACTATCCCCAGCGTAAGCCTTTGCGGTCGCAAAGGTAGTGATAATTTCGCAGTTACACAAAATTATCACCAATATCCACGCCAGGTACGACTAATCATTCACGAATAAAACATGTAATTATCCGCGAATTGACCATAAATTGCATTATCGGGCACAAGGCTCCATTAACCCCATTAAATATCCATTAAAACATTAGTAAACATATAATTATCCGCGAATTTACCATAAATTGCATTGGCGGGCGATGGTTCTCCGTTAATTGCCGTTAATAGACCGTTAATGCATTATCGGGTGTAGGCTACATTAAAGCCATGCAGAACTATTAAGATGCAGAGAAACATGTAATTAGCCAAGAATTGACCATAAATTGCATTGTCGGGCATAAGCCTCCGTTAATTGCCATTAATAGACCGTTAATGCATAGGTTTGCGCAAAATGTCATTGGATGCCTTTAAGCCAAAATGTATAATTTTGTGCAGTTTTTATGCTTACAAAATGTTCGTTTGTGCAGTTTGTTATGTGTAAAATATGCTATTTTATGCAATATGTTTGTGTATATTGCTGAAAATAAGTACTTTTGCAAACAATAACAGAAGCGGATAATAATATAAGTATATTCC
Source organism: uncultured Bacteroidales bacterium (assembly GCA_934725535.1). Lineage (GTDB taxonomy): Bacteria > Bacteroidota > Bacteroidia > Bacteroidales > Paludibacteraceae > Colicola. The sequence continues at coordinate 1,774 of CAKVBV010000045.1, forward strand.
AAAATTAACTATGGCAGAGAATTTACCCACAAAGGAGAAAGCGAATACTCTTACAAGTGCTTCCTCTACACGGCATGTGCTTCTACGGCGTTTGTAAGCGAAATACGAACCATCATTGACACCGCGCGCAGTAATGCAGTGCGCAGTGTGGACTTCTGCCGTGTGCAGATGTATTGGAATATCGGACGGCGTATATTCGAAGAAGAACAACAAGGCAAGGAACGGGCAGACTATGGTACATACCTTATCAAGAACTTGGCAGCACGTCTGGAACCGGAATATGGCAGTGGTTTTTCGGTGCGGCAATTGGAGCGTAGCCGCCAGTTTTACCGTCTCTATCCAATTGCGTCCGCAGTGCGGTCGCAATTAAACTGGTCACAATACAAGATGCTAATCTCTATTCCTGATGACGATAAACGTGAATACTACGAATTAGAAGCCGTCAATAACGCATGGACCGGACGAGAGTTGGAAAGACAGATAAACTCAATGCTCTATGAGCGTTTGTTGCTGAGCAATGACAAAGAAGCAGTATTGGCTGTTGCACGCAAAGAACGTATTCCCGAGTCACCATTGGAACTCATCAAACAACCTATGGTGTTGGAGTTTTTAGGATTAGAACGACGAGAGACGTACTATGAGAGCGACCTCGAGAATGCCATAATAGGGCACATTGCCGACTTCCTGTTGGAGATGGGCAAAGGCTTCTCATTTGTGGCACGGCAAAAGCGCATCCTATTGGAAGATGATGAGTTTTTTGCTGATTTGGTATTCTACAACCGTCTTTTGCGGTGCTTTGTGGTTGTGGAATTGAAAACACAAAAACTGACACACCAAGACCTCGGGCAACTGCAGATGTATGTGAACTACTACGACCGCTATGAGAAACTACCCGATGAGAATCCGACAATCGGTATTCTATTGTGCACCAATAAGAATGATACGGTAGTACGCGTATCGCTACCGGAAAACAACAAGACTATCTTAGCCAATGAATACCAACTCTACCTGCCTACACAAGAGCAGTTGATTCATGCTGTGGACGAAGCCAAACAAGCACTGCTGCAATCACCGAACGGCTATCAGGAACATTAATTGACGCGAATTGCATTGGCGGGTGATGGTTCTCCGTTAATCACCATTAATAAATCGTTAATGCATTATCGGGTGTAGGCTCCATTAAATGCCATGCAGAACCATTAAAATACAGAGAAACACGTAATTAGCCAAGAATTGGCATTATCGGGGGCTTTCTTGAACAGACGGCTGCGCCGTATTATCACTAATTAGCCACAAACTCCATACGAAAGCCACAAACTCCATACGCTCACATTAAATATAAGAGTATGTGGTCAACAACGGACAACAACGAAATTACCCATCTACAGAAGAATGGAGCAAAGAAGGATGGAGCATCCATTTCCAAGCGGGAAGCACGTGAATGGTAAGTCCGTCGCGCACAATGGTTTCTTCTCTGTCGCGAGTGATAATACTCAATCGGGTACAACCGGTGATTTGGCCGGCTTCCAACAGACCTGCCACTTCCCGCTCCATAGTTTCAGTATCCTCCAATTGCCAACATGCTTGTACCAGTTGCAGAACCTGTTCTCCGCGCTGCACCACAAAATCACACTCTTTGTCCCCCATAAAGTAGTAAATTTTATCCAACTCGCCACAAGAACGGCAGAGATGCAAGAATACATTGCTTTCCAACAGTTTACCATCGTCCTGACTATGTGGAAGCAGGATATTCCTGCGCATACCGTTGTCTATAAAATAGTATTTCTTGAGTCCTTGTTCCTCTCTGACAAGCGAAGATGTGTAGCGGGGTACCCGAATGAACATAAAACTCTCGCATAGATAGTCCGCCCAGAGATAGAGTTCGTCCTTGCTCACCTTCAGTCCTTGGGAACGGATATCATTGTAGATGCCGTTGATGCTGGTCGGTTTGGTAACATTATTCATAATGCGCTTGATAAAATAGCGCAACACTCCGATATTGCTGATTCGATGACGCTCCACCAAGTCTCTGAACAGCATTGCATTGTAGTAACTCTGCAACTGTTTGTCCCTCAAAATAGCATCATGCGTCAGCACCACCTCTGGAAAACCTCCCTGGCGGTTGTAGGTATCCCATGCAAGACGCAGTTGTGTGGTTTGCTGCTCGTCCAAACGCTCGGTAGGAATATCCACAAAACGGCAATACTCCGAGAAACTCAGCGGATACGTCTTATACTCCAACGCCCACCCCCGCAGAGCCGTTGCCACCTCTTGACTGAGCATCTTGGCATTGCTTCCGCTGATGAATATGTTGGAACAATAGTTCTTGAACACCCGAATAACGAACAATTCCCAACCGTTGATATTCTGTATCTCGTCAAAAAACATATAAACCTCCGAAAGCGGAGTGGCGGGATATAGTTCGCGATAAGCCTCGAACACCTCGTTCAGGTCTTGTACCTGCATATCCGCCAGTCGCTCATCGTCAAACCCTATCCATAGTATGTTCTGCGGCGAGATGCCGCTATTTACCAATTCATTGATGGCAATCTTCATCTTGCAGGACTTGCCGCAGCGGCGGACTCCCGGGATAGTGATGATTTGTCCCGAGTGCAACGGCAACCGGTCGTCCCGCTCTTTTAGCGGAAACGGTATGTGGTTCTGGTTGAGAACAATGAGTTGTTTGATAACATCCCTAAGCATAAGAGTAACTATTTTTTCGCGATATAGGCTTCCTTTATTTTAGGAAAGAATAGCAATATCCCTTCCTTTATTTCAGGAAACACGCTGCAAAGGTAGTACAAATATCCCAAACCAACAAGCAAAAAAGCAAATAATCAGGACAATCGTACCAAAATAAAGACGGATAAACACGAATTTCTATTATTGCTGTCCGATAAAAGTACTATTAAATTAAAAACATTAATTGACACGAATTGCATTGGCGGGTACAAGTCTCCGTTAATCACCGCCAATAGACCCGTTAATGTCGAACATATAGGCTCCATTAACCCCATTAATATCCATTAAAACATTAGTAAACATATAATTATCCACGAATTAACCACGAATTGCATTATCGGGCGATGGTTCTCCGCTAATTGTCGTTAACAGACCGTTAATGCATTATCGGGTGTAGGCTACATTAAATACCATGCAGAACCATTAAAATGCAGAGAAACATGTAATTATCCGCGAATTGACCATAAATTGCATTATCGGGTGATGGTTCTCCGTTAATTGCCGTTAATAGACCGTTAATGCATTATCGGGTGTAGGCTCCATTAAATGCCACTTAAAGGTCCATTAAAACAAACATTAATGGGCACGAAAAAGCCACTAATTCATTTACGATTTACGAATTTACGATGTATGATTTGCGAGAAAAAACAAAACACAGACAACAGGCAAAACCTGTTGTGCGCAACAAGCGCACAAGGAGAGGCGTCCAAGAAGCAATAAGACCCATAAGCCAAATAGGGCGAATAAGTCTTGTGCAGGTCTCCGTTAATGTCCGCTAATTAGCCATTAAAGCACCGATAAACATATAATTATCCAGGAATTAACCATGAATTTCTACATCTACGTCCATGTGTATGATGACATGGGACGACAAGGAGTAGGAGTAATGCGTGCTACATATCCTCCAAGTCCAGACAAACAGGTCGCAATTCGTACTTGGGCAGGACTTTCGTTTGGAGTATATGCACTTTGTCCATAAACTCCTGATATTTTACACGTTTCTTATGGCGTTTCACCTCTGCCACCACTGCCGACTTGCCATCATTGCACAGTGCCACGATGTCTATCTCGTTCTGTTCGCCCTTACCGTCCCACCATGCGCCAATCTGCGTGTACAGTTGCTGCTCCATCATCTGCTGACGGAAATACTGCTCCAATATATGTCCCGAATACACCTCATAATCGTTGTGAATGATGGTTGCCAACTGTGCGAAGTTGCGTGTCTCTATCAGCGGCTGATTGCCGTCCATATAGTGGAACCACGTTTTCAGGAATATGTCTTTTATCTCATAGCGCACCGTCTGTGAGTTGGGGCGTGACATTATCGGGCGGCGTTTCAGCAGAATATCGTACGTCTCATCCAATTTGCGTAACTGTCCCCCTATCCGCACATTGCCGCCGAGGTAATTCTCTATCTCGTTCTGCGTATTCTTACCGTTTGCAATGGCTTGCAGGATAGAGAAATACGTGTCGTGGTTTCTTCCAAACTCCTGCACCATCAGGTATTGCCCCTCGTCCAAGAAAGGCGAATCGCGCTCGGTGATGGCATCTATCATCTTGTCGAGGCTCACGGCTTGCCTGTCCATCAGCAACTCCACATAGCGCGGAATGCCAGCCGTAAAGGTGTATAGTGCCAACAGGTCGTCGGGTGTGCAGGTGGGATTGTAGTCTGCCAGTATCTGCTTCAGCACAGTGGTGGCAAACGGATACAGGTGAATAGTGTGGTCCGCACGCCCGTACAGCGGTTCCGACTCGTCCTTGAAAATACGGTGCATCATGCTATACACCGAACCCGACACAATCAAGTTGATATGCCGTTGCTTGCGGTATTGGTCCCAATAGTTCTGTATGTCGCTGAAGATACTGCTGTTTACGTTCTGAAAGTTCTGAAACTCGTCAATCACCAACGTATAGGGCTTTTCTATCTGCATAAGGAAACGGAAAACCTGCTCAAACTCGACCATATCCGGTACGAACATTCCCAGTTTGCCGGCAATCTCCGCACAAAAACTACGACACAGCAGTCCCTCGCTCTTTTTGCCGACAAAAAAATACACATAAGGTTCATCACCCATTGCCATTTCAATCAGCGAGGTCTTTCCTATACGTCTCCGCCCGCTCAGGACGGTCAGTTTCGAGTGGTTGGCATACACCGAGGCGCGTATATCACGCAATTGCTTCACCTCTGTTTCTCTGTCATAGAACTTCATAACGCGATATGATTACAGGTTGCATTTTTTACAGCCGTAAATTTTACCGTTGTATAATTTCGTGCAAAGATAATGCTTTTCCATGACCTGCACAAATTAGAAGTGTGTCAGATGCGTTCGAGGTGGGAGAGTTGGATCCAGCCGATGTTGTTGCCGACGTGGATGTTGCACCAGTCGCCGAGTTGCTCTTTGATAGTGACCTTGGTGCCCTCGTGGAGCGTGAAGAGGTCGGTACCCGAGCGGTCGGGTGAGGACTTGGCATTGACAATGCCCTGCGTGATGACGGCTTCGGCACGGAGCGTGTCGCGCTTGTGCAGGCTACCTGCGTTGGCACAGGCGGCAATGGAAATCACAAGGGCTACAACGGCTGTGTAGAATGATGTCTTGCGCAGCCATACCACACGGCTGAAAGCAAAGCACAGGGCTCCCGCAAGGGTGAGCAGGAAGAGCGCGACGGACAACCACATCCATGTCTGCTCGCTGAGACTGTTGCGGACAGCCTTCAGCCAGTTGGACAGAAAGAATGAGTTGGTGTCCTCGATGTTATCGACAATACGCGACTGCGCAAAGGCAAGGTTGTACTTGGCATCTTTGTACGACGGGCGCAAACGCAAGGCACGCTCGTAGGCGAGTATGGACTGCGCCAGTTCACCCTGTTTGAAATAGGCGTTGCCGAGATTGTAATAGACTTCGGCTGCCGGTTGCTCGGCAAGCACCTGCTCATACATAGCCGCCGCTTCGGGATAATTGCCCTCGGCATATTGCGTGTTCGCCTCCGTGAAGAGGGCGGTGAGAAATATCAATAACAGTCTCATAGTTTCTTGTTCTCTAATTGGTCGATGATTCGTGTGGTGGCGTTGTAGATGTCCTCCATGGCGTGGTCGGACGCGGGTGCGTATCGTGCAAACTCGGCATCAGACAGCATACGGTTGACTTCGGCAATGAGGGTGTCGTCGATACCCTTGCTGCGCAGGATTTGTGCGATGTTCTCCTTGTTGAGTTGCGAGGTGGGGATGGATAGCCGGTCGCTGAGGTATGTCCACGCGGCGCGCTCTATCTCCTCGTAGAACGCCTCCTTGTTGTTCGCGGAGAGGAGTGCTTTGGCTTTCCGGAGACGTTTCTGCGCCACCTTGTTGGCTTTCTTGTAGCGCACGCGGGTGATGTCGGCGTTCTCGCGGATTTGTTTGCGGAAGATGATGAAGAGCGTCATCGCCAGCAGCAGCGGGATGAGGTAACAGAGCCAGAACTGCCACGTGCCGAATGTGATTCGCTGTGTGCGGGTTGCGCTCTTGGCAGCGGGCAGGGGCGCGGTGGATATGTAGCGAATGTCCTCGCCCAACTGCTTGATGTCCTCTTTGTTTACATAGTTGTTCACCACCGTGGAGGTGCCTGTCTCGCCCGAAGCGCGTGCGATATGCAGGGTGTATTCGGGTGTGGCGAGGGTCTTGTAGGTATCCTCCTGCGTGTCGTAGTAGGAGAGATGCACGGCGGGTATGGTGTATTCGCCCGCGGCACGCGGGATAGCCAGATACTCGATGGTCTTGGTTCCGCTGACGCCTGCCGTGGTGGTCTTGAAGTTGTTGGTCACCTTGGGGTCATAGACCTCGAAGCCCTCGGGCCAATCGACGGACGGGGTCTTGAGCAACTTCATATTGCCCGTGCCTTGGATAGTGAGGGTGAGCGTAACGGCTTCGTTGGCAGGCATTTCGGTGTCGGAAATGCGTGCGGTGAGTGCGAATGTGCCTACGCCCCCGCTGAAGTCGGAGGGCTTACCCTTGGGCAGTTCCGCTACGTGGATAGTCACCGCGGGTGCGGTGAGGGGTCGGGTGACATTGGAGTAACTGCCGAAGAAGTCGTCGAAGATACTGCGCACCTGAGCGCGGTTCTGTACGCGGAGGATAGCCTCGAACTGCGCGGGGTCGATGGTGATGTCGCCACTGCGTTGGGGGAAGAGCAGGGTGCGATAGAGGACGGCGGTCTGGTAGTTGCGACCGTTGTAGTGCTCCAGTTCGGTTTGGATTTCGCCCAGTTCGACCTCCTGTTTGAGGAAACCCTTGAACTCGGGCAGACGGGTGTTGTTGGTGAACTGTGCGACATCGACACCTGCAAAGTAGAGTTTGTAGGAGAGTAGCAGCACTTCCTGCTCGTGCACGCGGGTTTTGCTGACGAGGGTACGGATAAAGATGTTCTCGTTGCCGGCACCGCTTGGCTGGCTGCTTGCACTCTCGTTCTGGCGGGAGGGCTGTGCCTGTTGGTTGCCGCTCGGGGTGGTGTTGGCAGGCTCTTGGTCAGGCGGCAGTACGGTGATACGCACGCCGTTGGAGGTGTAGGTGTCGCCCCCGACGCGGATAGTGGCAGGTTGGAGGGTGAATGTGCCCTCTTTGTTCGCCATCAAGGTGTAGGTGTAGGTGAGGGAGAACGACGAGGTGCGCTTGCCGTTGACGAAAGATGTGGACGACGACTGTGAGGTGTAGGGACCTGCGAGGTAGTCGAAGTCGGTAAATTCGGGTGCGCGCAGGTCTTTGGCGCGTTGGTTGACGGTGTAGGTGAGTTGAAAGGGTTTGCCCGCAATCACCTGCGCAGGCGCTTGTGCGCGGAACTGCACGTCGTCCTCGGCGCGGAGTTGCGCGAATGGCAACACGGCGCATAGCGCGAGGATAAATATCCGTATTGTATGTTTCATCAGTCTTTGCTGTTGTTTTGTCTTTTGGTCTTTTTTGGGGTTCGCCGAGGGTGATTTTGGGGTTGATTTTCGGTTGTTTTCAGGTTGCCTATACCTTGCTCATCCCTTGCTTATCCCTTGCTGTTTTGCCCGACAAATTTCCGACCTTTTTTCGAGGTTCTCCCGAAGTTCTCTCGGTATTCTCTCGGGAAATTGTCGGGGGTGTATCGCGGGTCTGTCGCGGGTCGTCGGAGAGGGGTGTTACCACTCCTTCTCGACGCGGCGTTTCTTGCCCTGCTTGCGTTGCAGTTTCTCCTGAGTCTCCTGCTCGTCCTGCTCGAGGGCTTGCAGAATCTGTTCGGCAGTCTCCTTGTCCATCTGCTGTTCCTGCTCCTGCTGTTGCTCCTGTTGGTCTTGCTGCTGTTGGTCGTCAGGCTGTTGCTGCTCCTGCTGCTGTTGTTGCTGTTGCTGCTGCGTGGAGTCGTTCTGCTGCTGTTGGTCTTGGTTCTGCTGTTGTTGCTGTTGCTGCAACTGCTGCATCGCCTTGACGAGGTTGTAGCGCGTGTCGTTGTCCTTGGGGTTGCGGCGCAGGGACTCCTGATAGGCGGCTACCGCCTTGTCGTACTGCTGCTGGGCGTAGCAGGCGTTGCCGATATTATGGTAGGTGGCGGCGAGACGCTCCTTGACCTTGCGGCTGTCGGCGTTGTCCTTGCCCTTCAACTGTTTCTCGGCAAGGGTGTATTGCTCAAGGGCTTCGGGGTACTTCTCCTGACGGAAGAGGGCGTCGCCGAGGTTGTAGTGCGCCTCGAAGGACTGGTCGTTCTTGTCGAGTCCGCGACGGTAGTCCACCTCCGCCTCGCTGAAGTTGCCCTGCTCGTACTGCTTGTTGCCGCGGCGCACGTCGCTGCTCTCCTTCTGTGCCATCGCACCTTGCGCGCACACGAGGGCAGCCGCGATAAGTAGAATGTTGTATATCCGTTTCATGATTATTTCTCGTTGAAAATGTCCATCTTCGCCAAACGGTGGTTCTTGCGCTCGAGGATGAAGAAATCGATGAGGAGCAGGAGCAGCGCGATGAGCACAAAGGACTGGTACTGCTCGTTGTAGTCGGCATAGACCTTGGTCTCGAGTTCGGCGGTGGCGATGTGGTCGAGTTCCTGCTGTAGGGCGCGCATGGCGGTGTTGGTGTTGTCGCAGCGGACATAGATGCCGTTGCCCGCTTGGGCTATCTGTTGGCACATGTCCTCGTTGAGGCGGCTGACGACGACCTGTCCGGAGCGGTCTTTGATGTAGTTGTTGGTGCCTGCGATGGGTATGGGCGAGCCTTCGGGTTTGCCGATGCCCACTACGAAGACCTGTATGCCCAGTTCGCGTGCGTGCTTGGCGGCGGCGATGGCATCGTCCTCGTGGTTCTCACCGTCGGTGATGAGCACGATGGCGCGCCCCGCGTCCGACTCCTGCGAGCCGAAAGAGCGAATGGCGGTCTCGAGGGCGGCTCCGATAGCGGTACCCTGCGTGGGAATGAGGGCGGGGGTGATGGTGTTGAGGAACATCTTCGCCGACACGTAGTCGCACGTGATGGGCAGTTGGGTGTATGCCTCGCCGGCGAAGACCACGAGCCCGACCTTGTCGTCCACCATGCGGTCAATCATCTTGCTGAGCATCTGTTTGGCGCGGTCGAGACGGTTGGGCGCCACGTCCTCCGCCATCATGGAGTTGGAGATGTCGAGGGCAATCATCACCTCGATGCCCTGGCGCTTGACGGTCTTCTCCTTCTGCCCGTACTGGGGGCGTGCGGCTGCGACGATGAGCAACGCGAGTGCCACCATGAGCAGGCTGAACTTGACAACGGGACGCGCATGGGAGGCATCGGGCATCAGTTCCGACACCAGTGCGGGGTCGCCGAACTCCGCCAACTGACGGCGTTTGCGGCGGGTATAGAGTATGTAGCCGATGACGAAAACAGGTATCGTCAGCAGCCACCAGAGCATTTCTATGTTAGCAAATCGAAACATACTATTTGTTTTACGATGTTGGACGTTGCGATGTGGGTTTTACGATGTTGGACGTTGCGATGATGGACGTTGCGATGTTGGTTTTACGATGTTGGGCTTCGCGATGGGGTGCGCGGGGCTATTCCGCCACGGTGCGCAGGACGAAGCAACGCAGGATTATCTCCAACAGCAGGCACGCCAATGCCGCCAGCAGGAACGGGGCAAAGTTCTCGGTGCGTTTGGAGTACTCGCGAACACGTATCTTGGTCTTTTCGAGTTGGTCAATCTGGTTGTAAATCGCCTTGAGACTGCTGTTGTCGGTGGCGCGGAAATACTCGCCGCCCGTGGTCTGCGCGATGTTGCGGAGCGTCTGCTCGTCGAACTCGGAGTCCATGGTGCCATACTGGGTGCCGTAGGGCGTCTGGATAGGCACGCGCACCTTGCCGTAACTGCCCACGCCGATGGCATAGACGCGAATGCCGTAGGTCTTGGCTATCTCGGCGGCGGTCTGCGGGTCTATCTCGCCGCGGTTGTTGCTACCGTCGGTGAGGAGAATGATGACCTTGGACTTGGTGGGCGAGTCTTTCATGCGGTTGACGGCGTTGGCAAGCCCGAGACCAATGGCGGTGCCGTCCTCTATCATGCCGAACTTGACGGCTTGGAAGAGGTTGACCAGCACGGCGTGGTCGGTGGTGAGAGGGCACTGGGTGAAACTCTCGCCCGCAAAGACGACGAGACCTATCTGGTCGTCAGGGCGCGCGATGACGAAGTCCGTCGCCACGGCTTTGGCAGCCTCCAGACGGTTGGGTTTGAAGTCCTCGCCGAGCATGGTGCCCGAGACGTCGAGTGCCATCATGATGTCGATGCCCTCGGTGGACTCGGACTGCCAGCGGTTGCTGAGTTGCGGGCGCGCCAAGGCGATGGTGAGCAGCACGATGATGGCTACACGCAGGGCGAAAGGCACATATATAAGGTACGCGCGTGCGCACGTGGGTTGCTGCTGCAGGGTGGCGGTGGAGGACAAGCGGACTGCGGCTTTCGGGTTGCGCAGTTTCCAGATGAACCACCCCACTACCGGAATCAGCAGTAGCAACAAGAATAAATATCCCGGATTCGCAAAACTCATATTACATATTAACTATTACTTATTTACTTTCTTCGGCTTCTTCCGAAGTCGGAGAAGGCGTGGTCTCGCGGACGAACTCATAAGCGTTGCGCAGGCTCTGTTCGTTCTCGTCGGGCGTGGCAGTCCACTTGGCGAACTTGACGAGGTCAGCCAGCGTGAGCATCTTGCGCAGGTGCTCGTAGATGTCCTTTTGCTCGGAGAGCAGGGGCTTCATGGCGCGCAGGGTCTCATCAGAGGTCTGCTCGGTGCTGCTGACGCCGAAGCGGCGGGAGATGTACTCGCGGATGACATCGGTGAGTTGGGTATGGTACTCCTTGACCTGCCCTGCCTGCCAGATTTTCTCCTCTTTGATGCCGTCCAGTTTCTCCAAAGCGACCTCTTCGGCAGGGCGGAGCGGCTCTTTGGGTGCCTCGGGAACGTACTTGCCGTTGTAGCGACCTATGCGGCGCAACAGGAAATACAAGCCCACTCCCAGCCCCGCGATGAGCAGTCCGCCGAGTATCCAGCGGAAGATGCCCCACCACCATATCGGGGCTTTATAGACCCCCTTGATGTCGGTGATGGCAAGGTCGGCGGTGTCTATCTCAAACGGCTGTACCACGTTGAGCATCAGCGGCTCGCTCCATACGGTGTCGTCGCCCGAAGTGAATGCCAAAGGGCTGATGTAGAACAGCGAATCGGTGAACGAGGTGATGGTGAGGTATTGGTTGTACTGCTTGCGCCCGTCCTGCAAGGTGGTGGTATCCACGATGGTGCGGTCCACTATCTCAATGCCCGGTATCAGGTTGTCGCCCAGCACAGGCATAGCCACTTGCTCGTTTGCTGCGCCGGTGGCTTGCAGATGGAGGTCGGTCTGGTCGCCGATAAACAGGGTGGTACTATCAATTGCGGCACTTACCACCAATGCCAATATCGTCATCAACATTTGAATAGATGCATTAAGGCTTTCACATAATCTTCATCGGTGCGCACGGCTATATGGTTGATACCCAACTTGGTAAGCAGTGTGTCCCACTCGCCTTCGCTCTTGCGCCACGCTTCCGCGTAGGCGTTGCGCACGCTCGCAAGGGCGGTGTCCGCCCACACGTCTTTGCCCGTCTCGGCATCACGGAACTTCACCAGTCCGATGTTCGGCATCTCGGCTTCGCGGCGGTCGTATATCTGTATGGCGTTGATTTCGTGTCGGTTGCCTGCAATCATCAACGGCTTGTCGAGACTGCCCGCCCCGATAAAGTCGGAGATAAGGAATGCCGTGCAACGACGCTTCTGTGCGCGGGCGAAATACTCCAACGCGCCTGCGATGTCGGTGCCCGACGAGGTCGGCTCGAAACTGAGCAACTCGCGGATGATATGCAGCACGTGCGTCTTGCCTTTCTGCGCTGGGATGTATTTCTCTATCTTGTCGGAGAAGAAGATGACGCCCACCTTGTCGTTGTTCTGGATGGTGGAGAACGCCAGCGTAGCCGCCACTTCTGCCATCATCTCGCGTTTCATCTGGGTCAGCGTACCGAAATTGCGGCTGCCCGATACGTCCACGAGAAGCATCACCGTGAGTTCGCGTTCCTCTTCAAACACCTTGATATAGGGCTTGTTGAGTCGCGCCGTCACGTTCCAGTCGATAGAGCGCACGTCGTCCCCGGGCTGATACTCGCGCACCTCCGAGAACGCCATACCGCGCCCCTTGAACTGGGAGTGGTATTCGCCGGCGAAGATGTTGCGACTCAGCGACCGAGTCTTAATCTCAATCTTCCGAACCCGTTGTAGTAATTCTTCCGAAGTCATTCATTCAATGCGTAATGCACAATGCGTAATGCGCAATTTTAATGATTAGGGTACCTGAACTGCGTTAAGTACCTCGGTGATAACATCTTCGGTGGTGAGGTTGTTGGCCTCTGCCTCGTAGGTGAGTCCGATACGGTGGCGCAGCACGTCATAGCAGACGGCACGCACGTCCTCGGGAATCACATAGCCGCGGCGGTGGATGAATGCATACGCGCGGGCTGCCAACGCGAGGTTGATGCTGGCACGGGGTGAGCCGCCGAACTGAATCATCGGTTTCAGTTTCTCCAAGCCGTAAGCCTCCGGCTGACGGGTGGCAAACACGATGTCCACAATGTATTTCTCAATCTTCTCGTCGAGGTACACCTCACGCACAATGCGGCGTGCCTTGATAATATCTTCGGTGCCAAGGATAGGCGTTACCACCACCTTCTCGCCCGTAATGTTCTGACGGATAATCTGTTGCTCTTCCTCTTTCTTCGGATAGCCAATCACCACCTTGAGCATGAAACGGTCGGTCTGCGCCTCAGGCAGCGGGTAGGTACCCTCCTGCTCGATGGGGTTTTGGGTAGCCAGCACGAGGAACGGCTCGTCCAGTTGGAACGTCTGCTCGCCAATCGTGATTTGACGCTCCTGCATCGCCTCGAGCAACGCGGACTGCACCTTGGCAGGTGCACGGTTTATCTCATCAGCGAGTACGAAATTGGCGAAAATAGGACCTTTCTTAATGCGAAACTCCTCGGTCTTCTGCGAGTAGATTTGCGTACCGAGTACGTCGGCAGGCAGCAAGTCGGGGGTAAACTGAATACGACTGAAATCGGCTTTTACAAGTTGTGCCAATGTTTTGATTGCCAATGTCTTTGCCAAACCGGGGACACCTTCGAGGAGGATATGCCCGTCTGCCAACAGACCAATCAACAGGCTCTCTACGAGGTGCTTCTGACCTACGATGACCTGGTTCATTCCCAACGTTAAGGCATCTACGAAAGAACTCTCGCGCTCGATGCGCTCCTGCAGTTCTCGAATATCAACAGTTGTTTGCATATATATGGTTGTTTATTTTATTCGCGTATTCTATTTATGGTTGTTTTCCTCCCCATTTTCCCCCTTTTTTCATCCTCTCTTTCTCTACACATTCCCCACTTTCTATATAGATGATTTTGGTCATCCTCGAACCATGTTTATCTCTTTGCCACATTTTGTCGATTTACGACCGCTTTATGTAGCATTTTGATACCACCAGTCATTATTTAGCCTCGCCCCTTAAACATACAAATACCGTGCCAAAACGTTCAAAGGGGTATTCCTCTAACAATCCACACCCTAATCACCCTTTATAATTCACATATTTTCTTTTGATGTTCTGCGCTGTTTTCTGCGGGAGGATAGCGAGAGGATAACGAGTAGATAGCCTCCTTATGAATTGTTCCACGCCAGGGAAAACGCACCAAAAGTTGTGCATCATCCTAAGTGGTTTGTGTAATATCTGTAGCCTGTCCGATGCATATCTGTGGCGTACAAAACCGAACATTTTTCGAACCACCTTCGAATCACCTCCGAACGACCTCCGAAGCACCTTCGAACAACCTCCGAAGAAAATACATCGAAAAACGGGCAACCACTCATCCACCCAACGACCATCAGCACTCCGCAAAAGCCAAAAATGTACGATTGTTAAGATGGAAGGTATTATATCAGTATTATATCGGTAAAATAAAATTCGTTACCACCTCGTTAGGAAAGCGTTACCACCTCGTTACCACCTCGCTACCGCAAAAAAGTGTCAAATTTTAAGATTGCACCTATCCTCCCTATTTTCAATAGGGCACCTATAAGACCATTATTTTTCTTTATCCTGAGGCTGTTCGAAGAGGGTAGCCGCTATTATTATCAGGTAAAAAAACTATTGTCTGCTTTGCTTGTCCTGCTTCCATGCGGATTTATTTTCCTGATTTGTGAATAAAATATATACTTTGGCACCATATTTGTGGCAATTTTTATAACGACAAACGCATTGTTTCACCTTTAATCCATAAAACCTATGAAGAAACGTATTTTATCCCTATCAGCTATTTCGGTAGTCTTATTGACTGCTCTGTGTTTGATGTGCTGTGTGCATTCAGTGCAGGCGTGTACGGGCATCACCCTCCGCACCACCGGCAGCGATGTGGTGGCGGCGCGGACGATTGAGTGGGCGGTGGACCCGCTCAACACCGGCTATGTGGTTGTGCCGCGTGGGCATTGGCAACAGTCATTCACCCCGGACGGACAACAAAACGGCAGACGCTTCAGAGCCAAATACGGGTATGTGGGTATGACCGTGGAGCAGCCCGAGTTTGTGATGGACGGCATCAACGAAGCAGGGCTAGCAGCGGGACTGTTCTATTTCCCCTCCTACGGCGAGTATGAGTCGTATAACGAGGCGTATCGGGAGGATTGTGTCAGTGATTTTCAGTTAGTGGCTTGGATATTGAGCAACTTCTCCACCATTGATGAAGTCATAGCAGCTCTTCCTTCTATACACGTGATAGGCATCGACCCCCGCAGTTCCACGGTACACTGGCGCATCACCGAGCCTGGCGGCAGGCAGGTCGTCCTTGAGATAACTGGCAGACAACCGCATTTCTACGAGAATACACTCGGA
This sequence comes from uncultured Bacteroidales bacterium, assembly GCA_934725535.1. Lineage (GTDB taxonomy): Bacteria > Bacteroidota > Bacteroidia > Bacteroidales > Paludibacteraceae > Colicola. The sequence continues at coordinate 16,931 of CAKVBV010000045.1, forward strand.
GTACTGACCAATGCTCCGGGGTTTGAATGGCACCTCACAAACCTGAACAACTATATCAATCTGATGACCGGCACTATACAGACACGCCAAATAGGCGACCTTACACTCACCGCTTTCGGAGGGGGTGGGGGACTGCATGGCATCCCGGGCGATATGACACCCCCTTCACGCTTTGTGCGTGCCGCTTTCTTTCAGGCATCTGCACCCAAACTGAAGACAACGGAAGAAACGGTTAATCAGGCTTTTCATATTCTCAACAACTTCGACATACCCATCGGTATCCAGGTCGCACAAGGGCAAATAGCACCCGATATGCCGAGTGCTACGCAACTCACGGTGGCTACCGACCTGAGCAACAAGCGTATATACTACCGCACTATGTACAACTCTGCCATACGTTGTATTGACCTCAACAAAATCAATTTCCAACGCACCAAGTACATTGCCGCTCCTTTGGACCCTGCCAAAGCGCAGCCTGTTGAATATATATTCTGAGGTCTTAACCCATAGCACCGGTGACAGGGATAACCTGACCGGAGACATAAGACGACAGGTCGCTGGCAAGGAAGAGTGCCACAGACGCTACTTCCTCCACCGTACCGCCGCGGCGCATAGGTATCATCTTCACCATTTCCTCACGGGCGGACTCAGGTAGGGATTGGGTCATATCGGTGATGATATACCCGGGGGCGATGGCATTGGCGCGGATATTGCGCGACCCGAGTTCCTTGGCGAGCGACTTGACGAAACCGATGATACCTGCTTTGCTGGCGGCATAGTTGGCTTGTCCTGCGTTGCCCGCCACGCCTACGATGGATGACATGGCGATGATGCTTCCGCTGCGCTGGCGCATCATCTGCGTAGCCGCAGCATGGCAGTAGTTGAACACTGACTTGAGGTTCGTATTCAGGACGGCATCCCACTGCTCTTCGGTCATACGCAGGAGGAGTGTGTCGCGTGTGATACCGGCATTGCAAACCAGTATGTCCAACTTGCCGAAGTCTGCAACCGCCTGACGGATAATGGTATGCGCCGTCTCAAAGTCGGATGCGTCTCCCGCATAGAAAGCACACTGCACCCCGATGCCCTGCAATTCGGAGAGCAATGACTCTGCAGCGTCATCACGGCGGAAGTCCGTGAAAGCAATATCGCACCCATGACGGGCAAACATCAACGCTATGGCGCGTCCTATCCCGCGCGATGCCCCTGTGATAAGGGCTGATTTCCCTTGCAACAACATAGTTATGTCATCTTGATAAGTTATGTCATCTTGATAATTGAGGATATTATTTCCCGAATCCATATTCGCTATGGTTAATTGTCGCAAAGTTACTGCTTTTTAAGCAAATATACAACAGAAAGTCCATAATAACTGAATTAGGGACTACCCTTATGAGCAGTCCCTACATTCATTATGTCTCTATGTCATGCTATTGAGCCTCTCCTCTGGAGAGGTCGGAGAGGTCTGGAGTCTCCTGCCCCATTATGGTATATGTCTTGCCGTCCCGTTGGATATACACTTGCTCGTTGCGGACTATCTTGCGGGGAGTAATATCATCTACATCATTATCCACATCCTCTGTGCCTGTGGGTATGTCCGAGGTGGTGTAGAAGTAACCCGAATAGTTTTGCAGGGTTGCTTCTGCGGCATCGCGGATAGTGAGGTCGTAGTCATACAAGGTACGGGGAGTGAGCCCTGTGGCATTGAACGTGAAGCCGTTGCCCACCTTTTCGGCTGCTGTAAGGCGTACTTGACTACCGATAGGCGCAAGGGAGATACTGTGCAACTGCCCCGTGGCATTGAACACAAGCGTGAAGAAAGGTGCATCTTCCTGTTGCAAGTCCAAGGTATAGGTAGCGGCATTGCTCGGTGCACCCCATACGAACTTAGCTGAGGTCTGTGCGGGTGTAACAGAGAACTCATCCACAGGGGTGTCGGTATCAAGGCACTCGATATACTTGAAGTCACCGAATACCATATCCAAGTCGTACTTGTCCTTGCTCTCGCAGGGCACATAGAGGTGCACATTGTAGTTGAGGAACGTGGTACGGTCTGCCATAGGCGGTTCGGTGGCTGCGATATGTATCTCATAGAGTTTGCGGCTGTCAATAAATGCGCTATCGCCCAAAGTGGTCAAACGACTGCTATTGCTACCGCCTATCACCACTTTGCCCAAACCTGCACACCCCGCAAAGGCACTCTCACCTATTTCCTCAACGGCATTGGGGATAGTGACCTCCGTCAGCAATCGCAATTGTTGGAAAGCGTGCGTACCAATATAGGTGATGCCTTCGGGGAATACCACCTCCGAGATACTATCCCTTAACAGCAACCATGGCGCAGCATGGGCACTATCTGCCTGATAGTCATACATATCACCTGTACCCGTAATACGCAACGTATCATCCCCATAACTCCAATACAGATTATCGCCGCACTTGCCCGATGTTTTTACGACGTGTAGGTTCAAAGTTATGATACTATCACACTCTGCAATACTTGTAAGCGAATCGTGGTATACCCCTGGTAATGCTGCATAGTATTTTCCAAACTCAACGTAATAACCATCCTGTATCGTAGTGTCTATCACCAGTTCTGTATCTCCTATTTTTGGTATATCAATATACGCGAATATGATACTATCGCATAGTCCGTTATTTGAAATAGCCCGGAGTGCTATGGGGAAACGTCCTCCCTCTTCTGGAAAGGTGACAACAAGAGATTGCTGATTGATATAGTCTTTGCCTTGAATATCCCACATCCAATTATTACATTCAGAGTAAGTTGTTTTTCCTGTTACTTGATTGACTCTTGCTATGCGACTGTTATTTATGAATACAACCTCATTCTTGCAATCCTTTGGCTGATATTGATAAGTAAAATCGGGTATGGGATAGGTCGGTTTAGGCGAAGTATAGACAGTAAACGAGCATTCAGGTTTTTCCTTGTAGATATTATCAACAGCATATTCACATGTATCCATGGGGTCAACGAAAAAGGTCTGTTCTGTAGAAAGCGTCGTCTGCCAAGGATCATCGGCACGATACCATTTGTAGTAAAAGCCTGATGGTGCATAGAGTTCAGTAATAGGATTACCATTGCCGCAAGTATTTCCTATTATATATTCCTTATTATTGCTGTCCGGTAAACGTAGTCCGAAGCAGAAGAGTCACCCCAAAATGCCCATAAACAGGCATATTGGTATGTATTTTTGCAAAAGCGAGCCCCCTATGCAAAAAGTACCAGTTGCGGATTGCTCGTAGGTGGGGCTAAATTTTGCTCTTTAATCAGCGTATTCCAGAGCCCTTCAGGGTCTTCAAGGAAAGCATATAAGTCAATATAGTACATCAACATCTGGCGTATCATCGTAACCATATTCGAGAAAGCCCATTTCCGCTCCAAACG
>CAKVBV010000046.1 GCA_934725535.1 uncultured Bacteroidales bacterium
AGAAGATAGAGATGCAACCGTTTACGGAAGCCGTCAAGGTGTCGGGGCGGTTGGCTACACCGGGCAACAAAGTGCGGTCTGTGGTGGCGGCTATGGACGGTGTCATCAGTATGCAACGCACCCTCAACGAGGGAACAGTTGTACGCAAAGGCGAGGTGCTGGCGCATATCTCCGTGCGCGGTATGGCGGCGAGCGACCCCGTGGAGACGGCGCGTATCCAATACGAGACCGCCCGCAAGGAGTACGACCGTGCGCAAAGGCTGACCGGCAGCCAAATCATTTCTGCACAGGAGATGGAGCAGATAACCCTGCGCTACCAAAACACCAAGGCGCAGTACGAAGCCCTGCAGGACAAGAAAGCCGATGACGGTTGCATCGAGATACGCGCCCCGCAGGACGGCTATGTGAGCGGACTGAACATCGCCAACGGCGACTATGTCGAGGCGGGGCAGGTGCTGCTCAGCGTGAGTCAGACGCAGCAACTGCTGCTGCAAGCGGACGTGCCGGAACGCTATTGGAACCGCTTGGGCAGCGTGCGCAGTGCCAATTTCGCACCCGCATACAGCGACACCACCTACCGTCTGGCGGATATGAACGGACGCCTGCTGTCGGTGGGCAGGACGGCGGACACGCAAACGGGCTACGTTCCTGTGGTGTTCGCTTTCGACAACAAGGCGGGCTTGGTCTCGGGTGCATATGCCGATGTCTATCTGCTCTTGGCTGACCGTCAGGAAGCCCTGTCCGTACCCCTGTCGGCTATCACCGAGGAGCAGGGTGTCTATTCGGTCTATGTGCAACTGGACGAGGACTGCTACATGAAGCGCGAGGTAACCCTCGGTCAGAGCAACGGCGAGCGCGTGTTGGTCAGGAGCGGTCTCCAATCGGGCGAGACGGTTGTTACCCGCGCCGCCCTGCAAGTGAAACTCGCCGGCAGTGCCACCGTGATACCCGGACACACGCATAACCATTAAAAAAGACCTCCCCTAACCCCTCCTTCAGAGGAGGGGAACTCAATATAATGGATATTCCGTAAAATGGTGGTAAATTTCAGAAAGGTGGTAAATATGAGTTATTTTTCGTACCTTTGCACGCTGAATGAATAATCGGTATTAACTTAAGAGCAAAGCAAATGACAAAGATTGAACAAGCCATAGAGAAATGGCAGAGCCTGCAACCACTCAGCCACGACGATGAAATGCGGTTAAACCGCAAGTTTATGCTTGACTTTAACTACAACAGCAACCATATCGAGGGCAACACATTGACGTACGGACAGACGGAGATTCTTCTGCTGTTGGGGCGCGCCATTGGTGACGCGCCCATGAAGGACTTTGAGGAGATGAAAGCGCACAATGTGGGCTTGAATATGATGGAGATTGAGGCGCAGGACGCCAAGCCTCTTACCGAGACTTTCATCCGCCAACTCCACCAAACCCTTCTGCGGGAGGACTACACCGTCTATCGCGAGTTGCCCGGTGGCGTCCAAACCTCTTATACTGTCCATGCAGGCTGCTACAAGACCCGCCCGAACTCTGTTATCACGGTAACGGGCGAGCGTTTTGAGTACGCTTCGCCGGAGGAGACGCCTGCGCTTATGGCGGATTTGGTCGCTTGGTTCAATGCCGCAGAACACAGCGGGCAATACACGCCTGCCGAGTTAGCCGCATTGTTTCACTACCGCTATATCCGTATCCACCCCTTTGAGGACGGGAACGGGCGTATTGCGCGGCTTTTGGTGAACTATATACTCCTTCGCCAAGGCTACCCGATGGTCGTGGTGCTGAGTGCAAAGAAGCAATCGTACCTCAAGGCACTCGGCGCCGCCGACAAGAACGCAGGTGTCGTCCCCTCCGTAGGCGCACATGCCACCATCGATATGGTGCGTCCGTTTGTGGACTATATGGAGAAACTGATTATCGAGCAGGTGAATCTGGATATGGCTTTCCTGCAAAGCAATCCGCTGGAAACTTGGTGGTACAATGGCGAGTTGGTGCGTTTCCGCAGCGACAAGTCCATACGGCTGCTCCAACTGTTGCAAGCCGATGCACGCATTACTGTTGCCGAACTGGCTGCACAATTGGGTATCAACCCCTCAGCTGTTCAGAAACAAATATCTTCTTTGACCTCAAAAGGATATATTGAACGTAGCGGAAACCCCAAGCAATGGTTAGTACACATCTTTCCGACATCTGATAAATAAGGTGGTAGATTTCCAAAAGGTGGTAAACAATAGTATTAAAATAATTATACATCTCCCTCGCCTCTTCCTCGTGTCAAACAGCATAGGATACGCAATGGATGCGCAAGGGATAGGCAATTGATATAATGTTAATAAAATATAAATAAAGAATAAAAAAATTACGGTTAATTTGTGACAATGCGGCGTAGCCGCCCGTTCACAAAAGACCCAATAACAATAGTATGAAAAAGATTTCATTTAAGAGCATTTTCGTTATGGCAGCCTTGCTCACTGCCGGTATCACCGCCACTGCAGAGACGTACATACAGCAGGACAGCATCACGCGGAACAAACAGGATTTTGCCTACCTTGCGGCGTACACCGAGGCAAACTATGCCGCATTCCCTGCGATTATGCAGGCGGGGTACGAGGCTCCCTATCAGGCGATGAAGGACTCTTTCGGGCTGAAAATCAGCAGCGGCGAGTGGGGCATACGGCAAGCCGCGTGCGAGTATGTCTATTGGTTCAATGCGCAGTTCGACGCCCATTTCTATGTGGACGAGCACCTCTTCTGGCAGGTCTATAAACGCCGCGACACACCTGACTACCAGCAACTGATGAACTATGCGCCGCAGGCGGTGTCGCAACGCGTGAACAAGAAGACATGGCTGCTGCGCATACCCTCATGCGCGGGGCAGAACCCCACCAACGAGTGGGTGTCGCAGGCGGTGGAATCGTTCCTGCAAAGCGGTTGCAAACACCTTATCATAGACTTGCGCGGCAACAGCGGTGGCAGCGATATGATATGGATGCCGCTTCTGCCTCTGCTCATCGACCATCAAGCCGCCGTACCCGAAACCTACTGGTTCCGCAACACCCACGCCAACCGCTACCACCCCGCTATGCAGGACGGGGCATTGGCTGTCATTTCCGACCACGACAACCCCGCACCCTCTTTCCTGCAGGTCGGCGCGGACGAGGGCGATGACGACGAAGATGAAGCCATTCCAGCACACGACGCACGGATACATATCTCGTTTGTTATCGACCGCAAAACCGCCAGTTCGGCGGAGACTATCCTGCGCGTTGCGCAGAACTACACCGACCGCGAGCGATATACTATCTATGGCAAGGAGAACAGCGCAGGTGCGTCCGAGACGGGCAACCTCTTCCCGTTCCATTTGCCCAACAGCCGCATACAAATCTTCTACCCGAACACGGTGTCATCGCTCTTCTTGCACGACGGACACCCGAGCAAAGCCTCCGGCATCGCACCCGACTTACGTATCGAACTGCCATACCCCGACACCCTGACCGATAACATAGACAGTTGGGTACGATACATAACAGAACGCCCCGACTCCCCCAAAGGAGGGGCTTGCAAAGCGAACAAAAAGATAAAATGATTATAATAGCCAAGATTACAGCCCTTGCCTTGTTGGCGAACTTCTATGCGGTCTATTTCGGCAAGAAGGTCGCCCAACGCAGACAGGGCATACAGACCAACCAAATCGGTGTCGGCAGCAAACCCAAACGGGTGCTGCGGATAGAGCGGTTGATGGGTGCGGCGACGCTGTTGGTCGTGCCGGTGGAAGTAGTGAGCATCATTGTCTTCCCGCAATGGACGCTGGTTCCGCAGTTGCGGGATTGCTCTGCCTTGCAATGGGCGGGACTGATAATCGCGGCATCGGGACTGGCGTTTTTCATCATCGCCGTGCTGACCATGGCGGACAGTTGGCGGGCGGGCATACCCGAGAAAGACCGGACGCAACTGGTGCAAAGCGGTATCTACCGCATCAGCCGCAATCCCGCTTTCGTAGGGTTCGACCTGATGTATATCGGGCTGTTGCTGGCGTTTCCGAACCTGCTGCACTTGGTGTTCGCCCTCTTCCCCGTGGTAATGCTCCACTTGCAGATACTCCAAGAGGAAGCCTATTGCCGCGCCACCTTCGGCGCACCATATAAGGCGTATTGCAAGCGGGTAAGACGATACTTATAATACGGCAAGAGTACGGTCAGGGTATTACGTGGTTAGCACAATGAACCGATTATCTACCGTGTATCTACCGTAAAAATACCGTAGTTGTCGGCGTGAGGTCGGCGTGCGCAGCACGCAATTATGAATGTTGAATGAATAATGATGAATTAAATATAGTAGCGATATGCTGAATAAAATTATCCGGTTTGCATTGCAGAACAGGCTTGCCATTGTGGTGGCGGCGTTGATTATCCTCTGTGCGGGCGTGTACAACGTGCGCGAGATGGACGTGGACGTGTTCCCCGACCTGAACGCCCCCACGGTGGTGGTGATGACCGAAGCCACGGGCATGGCACCCGAGGAGGTGGAGCGATTGGTAACGTTCCCCATAGAGACGGCGGTGAACGGCGCGACCGATGTGCGGCGCGTGCGCTCGTCGTCCACCACGGGTTTCTCGGTCGTGTGGGTGGAGTTCGACTGGGGTACGGACATCTACCGCGCCCGGCAGATAGTGAGCGAGAAACTCGCCACGGTGTCGGAGTCGCTGCCCGACTATGTGGGGCGACCTATACTGGGACCGCAGTCGTCTATCCTCGGCGAGGTGCTGATTATCGGTCTGACCGCCGACTCCGTGACCACGCAGGAGCAGTTGCGCACCCTTGCCGACTGGACGATACGTCCGCGGTTGCTCTCCACGGGCGGCGTGGCGCAGGTGGCGGTGATGGGCGGCGACATACGCGAATACCAGATACAGATTGACCCCAACCGTATGCGCACCTACCACGTGGCACTCGACGATCTGCTCGCTTCCGTGCGCGGTATGAACCAAAACGCTTCGGGCGGCGTACTCTACGAGTACGGTAACGAGTACATCATCCGCGGCGCACTCTCCACCAACGACCTCGACCTGCTCGGACAGGCTGCCGTACCCGCCACCGACGGCGGTACGGTGCGCTTGGAGCAGGTAGCTACGGTGGCTATCGGTGCCCAGACGCCTAAGTTGGGCGTGGCATCGGTCAAGGGCAAGCCCGCCGTACTGCTGACCGTCACCAAGCAGCCGAACACCGGCACCATCGAACTGACGGAGCATCTGGACAAGGCGGTGGAGGAACTGAAAACGCAACTGCCCGCCGATGTGGTGGTTTCGACCGACATCTTCCGCCAGAAGAACTTCATCGACAGTTCTATCGGCAATATCAAGAAGTCGCTCTGGGAGGGGGCATTGTTTGTCATACTGGTGCTGTTCATATTCCTGCAGAACGGACGCACGACGCTTATCTCGCTCGTCTCGATACCTATGTCGCTACTGATAACGATACTCGTCATGCGCCTTTTTGGACTGAATATCAATACAATGAGTATCGGCGGTATGGCGATAGCCATCGGCTCGTTGGTGGACGACGCGATAGTGGACGTGGAGAATGTGTATAAGCACCTGCGGCAGAACGCCCTGTTGCCACGGGAGAAGCGGCTGCCGGTGCGCGAGGTGGTGTTCAATGCATCGTATGAGGTACGTATGCCCGTTATCAACTCCACGTTTATCATTGTGGTCAGTTTCGTGCCGCTGTTCCTCTTGTCGGGTATGGAGGGACGTATGCTCGCGCCGCTCGGCGTGGCGTTTATCGTGTCGCTGTTCGCCTCCACATTAGTCGCACTGACGCTGACGCCCGTGCTGTGCTCCTACCTGCTCGGCACGGAGCGTGCTATGCGCCATGCCGACCGCGAACCGCGGCTGGTACAGGGCTTGCGCAAGGTATATACCCGTGCCTTGGAGGCTGCCTTGGTGCACAAGAAAGCGGTATTAGGCGTTACGTTCTCGCTCTTCGCCGCGGCGGCGGTAGGGTTCTGCTTCTTCGGACACAGTTTCCTGCCGGGCTTCAACGAGGGCTCTTTCACTATCAATGTAAGCACCCTGCCGGGCGTGTCGCTCGAGGAATCGGACGCCATAGGGCGCAAGGCGGAGGAGATACTGCTCTCGGTGCCCGAGATAAAGACCGTGGCTCGTAAGACGGGGCGTGCCGAACTGGACGAACACGCCTTGGGCGTGAACACCTCGGAGATAGAGGCGCCGTTTGTGCTCAAAGACCGCTCCAAAGAGGAGGTGATGGCGGAGATACGCCAAAAGATGAGTGTCCTCTCGGGCATCAACTTGGAAATAGGGCAGCCTATCTCCCACCGTATTGATGCCATGTTGTCGGGTACGCAGTCGAACATCGCCATCAAGGTGTTTGGTACCGACCTCAACAAGATGTACCAACTGGGCAATCAGATAAAGACGGCTATCGCCGGCGTGGATGGTGTGGCGGACTTGAACGTGGAGCAACAGGTGGAACGTCCGCAGTTGCTCATCACTCCGCGGCGCGATATGCTGGCGCGGTACGGCATCTCGCCTGCCGAGTTCGCCGAGCAGATAGATGTGCTGCTGGGCGGCAGCGTGGTGTCGCAGGTCTATGAGGGCAGCAAAGCCTTCGACCTCGTTGTGCGCCTCAACCCCGCCGAGCGTGCCACGATGGACGATATACGCGACATCTGTATCTCCACTGCCACGGCGGCTGTACCGCTCTCGTCGCTGGCGGACGTGCGCTCCGCTATGGGACCGAACACCATCAACCGCGAGAACGTGAGCCGTAAGTTGGTCGTCTCTGCCAATGTTACCAACGGCGACTTGCGCGGCGCGGTGAACGACATACAGCAGATTATCAGCGAACAAATCACGCTGCCCGAGGGCTACCATATCGAGTACGGCGGTCAGTTCGAGAGCGAGGAGAAAGCGTCCCGCACGATTGCGCTGGCTACGATAGGGGCGCTGATAGTCATCTTCCTGCTGCTGTTTATGCAGTTCCGTGATATGCGTCAGGCGGTGGTGGTGCTGTGCAACCTGCCATTGGCGTTGATGGGCGGTGTGCTGGCAGTGGCGTTGGACGGCGGCGTACTGAGTATCCCCGCGCTGATTGGTTTCATCTCGCTCTTCGGTATCGCCACGCGCAACGGTATGTTGCTTATCGAGAGGTACAACGACCTCTCCCGCGAGGGACTGCCGCTGCATCAGCGCATTGTACAAGGTTCGGCGGACAGGCTGAACCCCATCCTAATGACCGCCCTCACCACTGCGCTGTCGCTTATCCCGCTGGCACTCGGCGGCGACCTCCCCGGCAACGAGATACAAAGCCCGATGGCAAAGGTCATTCTCTTCGGACTCTTGTCCTCTACGTTGCTCAACGGCTTCATCATCCCTATCATGTACTCCCTCGTAGAGAGCAAACACCCCCATACCGACAATAAATAATGTCCGTTCAGTATAACTCGCAAATATAGAATTTATGGTTAATTTGTGGCAATACGGCGTAGCCGTCCGTTTATATAAACACCCTGGTAGCGCGGCGCGTGTTGCGGGTTCCCTGCAAGCAATGCGCAGTAGGGTGTCATTTGCGCCGCAAGAAAGGTTTTGTAAGTTTTGGTTTATTAAATAGATACCGCTATGAATAAGATAAAAACATTGTGCATTGTGCATTGTGCATTGTGCATTGCCATTTGCGCTTCGGCGCAAGACTGGGCAACTATCCTGCCCGCCATAGAGCGGAACAACAAGTCGCTGCAAGCCCTGCGGCAGGAGGTGGAGGCGGAGAAAGCCGCCAACCATGTGGGTATTGCCCCCGCCAACCCCGAGGTGGAGTTCAGTTACCTCTGGGGGCACGGTGCCGAAGAGGGTAGCCGTATGGATTTGTCGGTGTCGCAGTCGCTGCCGCTGAGCACCCTCCTCGGTTATCAGTCGCGCCTTGCCAAGCAGCAAGACTTGCGGGCGGACTTGCGCCTGAAAGTGGAACGCACGGCGGTGCTGTTGCAGGCGCAGCAGACCTGTATCGACATCGTCTATACCAACGCCATGCTCCACGAGTATGGCAAGCGGTTGGCGCACGCGCAGACGCTGGCGGATGCCTACCGGCAGAAGTTCGATGCGGGCAATGCCAATGCGCTGGAGTACAACAAAGTGCGGCTCAATCTCGCTACGGCGCAGGGCGAATACCAACGTCTGCTCACCGAGCGTAGCACCCTCTTGGAGCAGTTGGCGTCGCTCAACGGCGGCGAAGCGATAGTGCTGAATGACAGTGTGTTCGAGGGCGTACTTCCCCCCGCGGATTTCGATAGTTGGTATGCCGAGGCGGAGACACGCAGCCCGATGCTGGCGTATGTGCGGCAGGAGGTGGCGGTGGCGAAAGCCGATGCCCGACTGAGCAAGGCGGAGTGGCTGCCCGACTTGAGCATAGGCTATATGTCGGAGGGTATGACGGGCAACTACTACAACGGTGTCACGGTCGGTGTGAGTGTGCCGCTCTGGCAGAACAGCCACCGTGTGCGTCAGGCGAAGGCGTCCGCCGAGGCAGCGCAACTGCGTGCCGACGAGCAGAAGCAACTCTTCCTCTCCACCTTGCGCACGCAGTATGCCGCCGTCATGGGGCTGCAAAAGACATGGCAGGGCTACCACGAAGCGTTGCTGCTGACCAATAGTGCCGACCTGCTCCTCCAAGCCCTGCAGGCAGGGCAGATTTCGATGCTCGAGTATATGATGGAACTCTCTATCTACTACGACGCCACCGCCCAAGCCCTCACCGCCCAACGCGACTACTACACCGCCCTCGCCGAACTGCAAGCAGTAGCATTATAGCCCCCCTCTTTGATTATGTACTTTTGGGTATGGGGACGACGCGTCCCGCGTCGTCAATTGCCCGCAGGGGCAATCCATTAACGGCTTATTGACGGCAATTAGTGGAGTCCCCCACGTCATTTCTTTCCTTTTGGGGAGTATATTGTTTCTTAGCAGGGCGATACCATCGCCCGCTTTCCCCTATCCCCTAATCCCTAACCTCTAACCCCTATATTGTCTCTTAGTAGGGTATGAAGCGTAAGGCAGGTACGCATCGCACACTGAGTGCCGGGGACGCGGACGCCCCGTCCGCGGTTTTTATGAACCATTTGTGACAATGCGGCGTAGCCGCCCGTTCATAACAATCCCGAGAATGCTTTTATAGGTTTCTTGCCCTAACCCCTATCCTCTACTCTCTACTCTCTACTCTCTACTCTCTACTCTCTAACCTCTAACCTCTAACCTCCCCGCACCTGTCTCGGGTCAACTCCCTATGATAACCAGAACATAAGCAGAACATAACCGAAACATAACCGATAGATATGAATACTTTCGTAATACTTTGCAGCACACCATCCCGTACCCATATCGTCCCCTAATCCCTTCTCTCTAACCCCTAATTAGTATCGTTTCTTAGTGGGCTATACCATAGCCCGCTTTATGTTTTTCCAAAAACATACATAAAAACGCGGCTTTGCCATACCTGTTGATACCATCATATTGAATATAAATGCCTTATGTTTGCACATATCAAATGTTTATCGTAACTTTGCAGCGATAAAATAATATGTTCATGTCAAGTTTAGATAAAAACATACTGGATTTCTTGGTGGCATTGGTGGCGGAGTTTGCTGCCCGCTTTGATATACCGCAAAGCACGGCATACAACTATATCCGTCAATACAAGGGCTTGGACTATTATTTCCGGCACTATAATATCCTGCACACCTTGTCTTTTGACGACAATGTGGACAATCTGATTCAAGTGTGTGCCAATCACGGAGGAACATTCGGAAGCGATAAAGCACTGCAAACCCTGACATTTATATGCTGACAGAAGGTCAAATACAATGTATGAAAGAGGATATGACGGCGGCTTTGGCACAAATCCTCATAGAGGAACAGCATTGCTCTATGGAGCAAGCCTTGGATATAGTGTATAATTCCGCCACTTTCCGCAACCTTCAGAACACTGTTTCCGGCTTGTACTACCAAAGTATCGGCTATGTTTATGACGACCTTCAACGCGAATTGAAGAATAAAAAACTACAAACAATAGCCCCAAATCCCTCTTGTTAGGGGAGATTGGGGATAGCGATACTCGTCCCTGCTGATGGACGATAAAAACAGTCAGCAAATGCAAAGACCCACGTGGTGTAAACTATCAAATTGCCAACACCTCTTGCATATTTGCCTAAAAACGTGTATCTTTGCAAGAAAAATAGCAGATATGAGCCAGTCTATCACCATTACAGACCATGACTATTCTTTGTGGGTTCAGCAATTAAGCAAGCGTTTCCGGCAGAGCCAAATTCAATCGGCGGTGCGGGTCAATCAGGAGATGTTGCGCTATTATTGGGAACTCGGCAGGGATATTGTTGCGCTCAATGCCGAGAACAAGTACGGCAGAGGGTTTTATGCCAATCTTAGCAGGGATTTGCGGCAATCTATCCCCGATGTAACCTGTTTCTCGGAAACCTCTATCCGCTATGCAAAACGTTTCTTCGAACTTTATAACCAACTGCTTATAAATCTTCCTCAACTTGGGGAAGATTTGCCAAGTGCAGATACCGCCCACACGCATCAGATTGCTCAAAAACTGGAAACAGACCTGTTCTCTATTCCTTGGGGACATCACAAATACATCATTGACAAATGCTCCGACAATCCGAACAAGGCTTTGTTTTATGTGCAACAGACCTTACAAAATGGTTGGAGTCGCAGTATGCTCTTGAATTTTATGGGCACCGACCTGTATGAGCGGCAAGGTAAGGCACTTACCAATTTCAACCATACATTGCCACCTGCTGAAAGCGACCTCGCACAGGAAATAACCAAAGACCCCTACAATTTTGCCTTTGCAGGTGTTACACAGCGTTACAACGAGCGGAAACTGAAAGATGCTTTACTGCAAAACATCACTCAATTTCTGATTGAATTAGGCACAGGTTTTGCGTATGTAGGCAAAGAGTATCGTCTGCAAATTGCAGATAAAGAGCGGTTTGTCGATTTGTTATTCTATAACCTCAATCTGTCGTGCTATGTGGTGGTAGAGGTAAAGATTGGCGAGTTTGATTTTGCCGATGTAGGACAACTCGGCGGCTATGTGGTGGCATGCAACCATATCCTGCGCAAAGAAGGGCGTGACAACCCGACAATCGGGCTGCTGATATGCAAAGAAAAGAACAACCTGATTGCCCAATATGCGTTGGAGTCAAGTAGTCAGCCCTTGGGAATATCCGAATACGAATTGCAGCAACTCTATCCTGCTAATGTGGAAGGAACGATACCGACCATTGAAGAAATAGAAAATCAATTAGAATCAATCGAATGATATGGACTCTATTGCATAAGTGCAAAAGAATATATATCTTTGCACCCGTAAACAATAAAATATCAACAAACTAAACATCTCGCCTATGGCATAACCGCGCATCGGTAAGGCGATGCAACGACATATTCTTTATAGCGTTATAAGCCGAACTTGATTCTTTGAAAACTGGACACTTTCAAGAATTTATCTATTCAAGCACAGGTTTATGCACGCTCACGTGTTAGCGTGGGTTTTCTGTGCGTAAATTTGAATAGATAAGGTAGTCCAGACCTCAAAGAATCAAATGAAGCGAACGAAAGTTCACGCTTTGTTTATGTTTGTATGTAAACCAAATAACATAAAAAACGGAGAAAGTCGATAGCCGAATAACAAAGTGGAGACAGACTAAATTTAATAGTATGGAACATGTGTTCTTTAAGCCTTGGGTAGGCAAAAACTATGAAACGGGCGGTATCTTCGGCAAGAAGATACTGGTTCTCGGCGAAAGCCATTATTGCGATGGCTGCGAGCAGTGCGGGCGCAAGTACGCGCCGGAGTGTGAAGACCTCAATACCACCGGCATCGTGCAAATGGTTATCAACGGCGATACCGACCGTTGGACGGGTACTTTCCGCAAGTTCGAACGCTCTTTGGTCAACGAAGAGACCACCCTCGAAAGGAGCAAAGAGATTTGGAACTCGGTAGCATTTTTCAATTTTCTGCAAGTGGCTATGCAGGGAGCGCGCCAAGGCGGTACTCCGGAAGACTATGCCGAGGGCAGAAAGGCTTTTCTTGAGGTAATCGAGGAGTTGCAACCCGATTTGATTATCGTATGGGGAGTAACCCGTTTGTACAACAATCTGCCAGGTAAAGAGGATGGCTGGATGGACGGTGAACCCTTGGTGGTGGGCGGTTGGTCAGTCCCGAATGGGTATTACCAACTGAAGAACGGCAAGCAATCGCGTGTGATAGCCGTCTATCATCCTTCTGCCGCCTACGATTGGTCGTGGTGGTACAAGGTAATATCCACGCAACTGTAACCAATAAAATTTCTTCTGTAATGAAAACAAAAGTTTTATCTCTATGCTTGACTCTTCTGACAGGAATGTCTGCATGGGCGCAGGAAACGATAACGGTCTCAATCTATGATGATTGCAGCAAGAATGGCAAAACAGAGGACATTCGTTCCTCGTCTGGTGAAGAGAATGGGCATACGTGGGTTGACCTCGGACTGCCAAGTGGTATCAAATGGGCAACGTGCAACGTAGGTGCCACTACGCCCGAAGGCTATGGCAACTATTATGCTTGGGGCGAGACTGAACCAAAAGACGACTACTCGTGGGCGACCTACAAGTATACTTGGGGTGGCTATGACGACACATTTACCAAGTACTGCGATGATGCAAGTAAAGGCGACGAAGGTTTTATCGACAATAAGATGACATTGGAGCCTATGGACGATGCTGCTCACGTGAATTGGGGTGGCAAATGGCGTATGCCTACTGACACAGAGATGCAAGAACTATTAGACAACTGCACATGGACAGTGACAAATAAGTTTCATGCATACGTTTGCCAAGTAACGAGCAAGACCAACGGTAACTCTATCTTTTTTCCCTTTCCGGGGTTTCGCGACTACGATGGTTTTCACAATAATGACCGGGGTTACTACTGGTCTTCGTCGCTCGGCGAGGGTGTCCCCAGTGCAGCGTGGTATCTCTATATCAACAACACCAACCCATTCTGCACTGGCTACAACCGCAGTGCTGGTCGGTCTGTCCGCCCCGTTTGCCCATTATCCACAAGTGTTCTCACACTCAATGTTGATGGGTGCGAGAATACAAATACCATTCGATGTGATGCAGGGCAGAAGATAAGTATCAATGCTGTACCTGAAAATGCACATCGCCATTTTGTGCGTTGGACGGACGGCAACACGGATAACCCTCGTACAGTCATTGTAACGCAAGACACCGTCTTTACTGCCGAGTTTGCCATTGACCGATATACCATTACAGCCTCCGGTGAGCATGGTACGGTGGAAGGTACCGGTACGTATGACTACAATACCAAGGTCTATCTGACAGCAGTACCCGACAGAGGCTATCACTTTGTCAAATGGAGCAACGGAAAAACGTATAACCCGCTCTATGTCTATGCACGAAGCAACGCGCATTATACGGCAGAATTTGCTATTGACCGGCATTCCATCACTACCTATGCGCAGAATGGCAATGTGAGCGGTGGCGGTACATACGACTATGGTACTACCGCCACGCTCACGGCAACCGCCGATGAGCATTATCATTTCACCCAATGGACTGACGGCAATACCGACAATCCGCGTATCATAACGGTAGAGAGTGATGCCACTTACACCGCCGAGTTTGCTATTGACCAACATACTGTTACCACTTATGCACAGAATGGCAATGTAAGCGGTGGTGGTACATACGATTATGGCACCACTGCCACCCTCACAGCCACCGCCGACGAGCACTACCATTTCACCCGCTGGACTGACGGCAATACTGACAACCCGCGCACGGTAGCAGTAGAAGACAATGTCACCTACACCGCCGAGTTCAAGCCCAATCCACACACTATCACCGTCTCCGCAAGCGAACACGGTAATGTGAGTGGCGCAGGCACATACGATTATGGCACTACGGCTACACTGACCGCTGTTGCTGATGAGCATTACCATTTCACCCGATGGACTGACGGCAATACGGACAACCCACGCACGGTATCGGTAGAGGGCGACGCTACCTACACGGCAGAGTTTGCTATTGACCGACATACTATTACCACAAACGCACAGAATGGCAATGTGAGCGGTGGCGGTACATACGACTATGGCACTGCTATCACGCTGACGGCAACCGCCAATGAACACTACCACTTCACCCGCTGGAGTGATGGCAACACGGATAACCCGCGCACGGTATCGGTAGAGGGTGATGCTACGTACACGGCAGAGTTCAAGCCCGACTCATACACTATCACCGTTTCTGCAAGCGGACATGGTAGCGCAAATGGCGGTGGTACATACGATTATGGCACCACTGCCACCCTCACAGCCACCGCTGACGAACACTACCATTTCACCAAATGGAATGATGGCAACACCGATAACCCGCGCACGATATCGGTAGAGGGCGATGCTACTTACACAGCCGAGTTTGCTATCGACCAACATACCATTACCGCCACTTGCGACCCGAAGCAAGGAAATGTAACAGGTGCCGGCATGTATGACTATGGCACGCAGGTTACATTGACCGCCACTGCCAACAAGGGCTATGAGTTCTCGCAGTGGAGCAATGGTGCGAACTACAATCCGTACTTGTTCACTGCCACCGAAGACCTCACCCTTGAGGCGCAGTTCGTACCCGCCACTGCCGTGGAGAACATATCTGCCGATGGCGATACCACCGTACGCAAAGTCTTCCGCGACGGACAAGTCCTTATCCTCCGTAACGGCAAAACCTACACCACCACTGGCGTAGAAGTAAAACAACGACCTCTCCAACCTCTCCTTAGGAAGGAGAGACACAATAGATAGAGGGATAGGGATAAGAATAGGGACAGGGGCTGCTCAACACGTTTGGGCAGCCCCTATTGTATGCTGTATATCCAAGGCATAAGTCTGCCACCGCCCAGACCCTCGCCGCCCAACGCAACTACTACACCGCCCTCTCCGCCCTCCAAGCAGTAATCTTATAGTCTCCGGCTGCCTTATTGGACGTATTCGGCATATCTGCCTCATTCAGCGTATTTGCATATTTGCAAATAAATCCTTATCTTTGCAGCAAAAAGTTAGTGGCTAAGCACATAGATGATAGATAAGTATTATGAATGAGATAGACACCCCAAACCACGGCGAAATGGTGATATACCAATCGACCGACGGCATAGCCAAGATAGATGTCCTGCTGCAAGGCGAGACCGTATGGCTGACACAAGATCAAATAGCGAGTTTGTTTGGCAAGGCAAAATCGACCATTAGTGAGCATATACGCAACATCTTTCAAGAGAGAGAATTGGACAGGGCAGCAGTTGTTCGGAATTTCCGAACAACTGCCACCGACGGCAAGCAATACGATACCAACTATTTCAACTTGGATGTTATTATTTCCGTAGGTTACAGGGTTCACTCACAACAAGGCGTGCAGTTCCGCCAATGGGCAACGCAACGCATACACGAGTACATCGTCAAGGGCTTTACCATTGATGACGAGCGGCTCAAAGGCAATGCAGGCGGCAATTACTGGCGGGAATTGCTTGACCGCATACGCGACATTCGTACCGACGAGCGGCTTATCTACCGCCAAGTACTTGACCTCTATGCCACCAGTTACGACTACGACAAGACCGCCGAAGAGAGCAAACGGTTCTTTGCCGCCTATCAGAACAAGTTCCATTTTGCCATTCACGAGCATACGGCGGGCGAACTGATTCGGGAGCGTGCCAATGCCGACGAGCCGTTTATGGGCTTGCGCACGTTCAAAGGTCGCCAACCTGTCAAAGCCGAGGTGTCAGTGGCAAAGAACTACATGGAGCCTGAGGAGTTGGACGCTATGAAGAGCCTTGTATCGGGATTCTTTGATTTTGCGGAAATGCAGGCGAAACTCCACAAGCGTATGTATATGAAAGACTACCTTGA
Source organism: uncultured Bacteroidales bacterium (assembly GCA_934725535.1). Taxonomy (GTDB): domain Bacteria; phylum Bacteroidota; class Bacteroidia; order Bacteroidales; family Paludibacteraceae; genus Colicola. The sequence continues at coordinate 16,002 of CAKVBV010000046.1, forward strand.
TTTGTTGGATAACCTGATACGTGCCAACGGTCGTCCTGTATTGGATGGTAAAGGCAAAATCTCTTTTGATGCGGCAAAGGAGTACGCCGAAAGCGAGTACAAGAAATACAAGCAACGCACCCTCTCTCCTGCCGAAGAGGACTATATGGAGACCATCCGTGCTCTCAACGCCGCAGCGAAGAAGAATGTAAACAAGGAGACACCTCCGAAAACGAAATAACATATCTATGAAAGAGATAGAGAACGCCACTACACAAAGCAACATCATCATTTACCACACCGATGACGGCAAGTCGAGTGTGGTATTGTATGCCAACGATGGGCAGGTATGGATGAACCAAAAACAGATGGCAGAACTTTTTGCCACCTCGGTACCTAATATCAATATACACATCAACAACATACTGAAAGAGAATGAGTTAGATGTAAACTCAGTTATTAAGGATTACTTAACAACTGCTTCTGACGGCAAACGGTATGAGGTAACGTTCTACTCATTGGATATGATACTCGCCGTCGGTTTCCGTGTACGCAGCAAGCGGGGCACACAGTTCCGGCAATGGGCGAACAGGAACCTGCGCGAGTATATGATTAAGGGCTTCGTCATGGACGACGAGCGGCTCAAGAACCCCAACGGACGCCCCGACTATTTTGACGAGTTGCTGGCGCGCATCCGAGATATACGCGCCTCCGAGAAGCGGTTCTACCAAAAGATACGCGACCTCTTTGCCCTCAGCAGCGACTACGACAAGACCGACAAAGCCACACAGATGTTCTTTGCCGAAACGCAAAACAAACTCATCTACGCCGTCACAGGCAAGACCGCAGCCGAGTTGATTGTGAGCCGTGCCGATGCGCAAACCGCCAATATGGGACTGACCTCATGGAAAGGAAAAATCGTACGCAAGCTGGACATCTATATCTCTAAGAACTACCTCCATGAAGACGAAATAGACTCACTGAACCGGTTGGTTTCTATTTTCCTCGAATCAGCGGAAATGCGTGTCAAAGAACGCCGCGACTTGACCATAGACTATTGGCGCAACAATGTGAACAGCCTGTTGCAGTTCTAGCAGAAAGTCGTATTGCAAGGCGCAGGCACAATCTCAACTGCAGAAATGGAAAAGCAGGTGGAGAGTATATATACCGATTTTGACCAACGCCGTAGGGCTTTTGAAGCACTTGAAGCCGATAGGGAAGATACTGCCGAACTCAGCATTATAGAAGAACAGGTGAAACATAGGTTACAATAAATGCCGGTGGCTTTGCTATATAATATGCAACTGAATTATCAATACCTCTTGCATATTTGCCTAAAAACGTGTACCTTTGCGCCTAAATAAGAAATCTCCAAACTCTGCAATAAAAAATCTTCAAACTCCGCAACGAAAAATCTTCAAACTCTGCAACGCGATATGGAATACAGGAAACGCATAGCCGATGAACTGCTTGAACTGCAATTGGAAGCCGCAGGTGTGGTGCTGATAGACGGTGCCAAGTGGTGCGGCAAGACAACGACCGCCTTGCAGCAAGCAAAAAGCGTCATCTATATGGACGATCCGGAGAACAAAAATAATTACCTCCGCTTGGCAGAAACCAACATCCAAGTGCTGCTTCAAGGCAATACTCCCCGCCTTATTGACGAATGGCAGAAAGCACCGCAGATTTGGGATGCCTGCCGCTTTGTTGTGGATCGCCGTGGCGAAGACGGGCAGTTTATCCTGACCGGTAGTGCGGAATCCGTCAACCAATCGCAGTTGGGGCATACCGGCACGGGGCGTGTCAGTTGGGTGCACATGCGTCCGATGTCGTTGTTCGAGTCGGGTGAAAGCAACGGCTTGCTTTCATTGGGCAATCTGTTTGAGGGAAAGTTTGATGCTGTGGCTGCCAATGAGTTGAAGATTAACGACCTTTGCTATCTCATTTGCCGCGGTGGTTGGCCCAAGAGTATCGGCAAATCGGAGCGGGCGGCACTCAGGCAGGCTTACAACTACATTGACGCTGTTGCCAAACGGGACATCATTGAGGTGGACGCAACAGACCGAAGTGAAACGAATACGCGCAAACTGCTGCGCAGTTATGCCCGCCACCAAGGTACGCAAGCCACCAACGGCACTATTGCCGCCGATTTGAGTGCCAATGAAGGCAAACCGCTTAGCGACAGGACTATTACGTCCTATCTCAATGCACTGCGCAAAATCTTTGTCATTGAAGATATGGAGGCATGGAACCCGAACTTGCGCAGCAAAGCCGCTATCCGCACCACCGATACGCGCTATTTCGTGGACCCGAGTATTGCCACGGCGGCATTGGGTATCGGTCCGAAAGACTTGGCGAAAGACCTCAATACGTTGGGATTGTTGTTTGAGACATTGGCGGTACGCGACTTGCGTGTCTATGCGGAAGCCTTGGAGGGCGCAGTGTATCATTATCGTGACAACAATGGTTTGGAGTGCGATAGTGTCCTGCACCTGCGCAACGGGCATTACGGGCTGATTGAGATTAAGTTAGGTGGTAACTCATTGATAGAAGAGGGGGCTAAGAACCTGACCCTGTTAGCCGGGAAAATAGACACTGGCAAGATGTACGCACCATCATTTATGATGGTCCTGACCGGCACAGGACAATATGCATACCAACGCGAAGACGGCGTGCTTGTAGTACCTATCGGCTGCCTGCGACCGTAAATGTTGTAAGGCAACCTAAATTGCCAACGCCTCTTACACATTTGCTCAAAAACGTGTATCTTTACACAAATATGTGGGGCAGTATGGACATTCCTTACCTACATGGTATTCAAGAAATACACCCGCTATCGGCTTCAGGAAGATAGACGGCGTTATTGATATTACGCCCGCCACGTTTCGGCAGACTACGGCTAACCGGCACACCCTTTACCGGTTACTTAAGATTGGGACTAATAGAGAGTCAGACAATCCCACGTTCCTCAATGCTTTTATATGTATGGTCCTTTGTATGGTCTTTAATGGAGAACTACACCGATAGTGCATTAACGGCTTATTGTCGGCAATTAGCGGAGAATGGCCTTGTGGAAATTAATGGCTTATTCGTGGCTAATTATATGTTTATCATTGCTTTAATGGTCAATTATACGGCTTTTTATGTTTATCTCCAAATGTTTCATCATAAAAAACGTATATTTTTTGTTTTGTTGTTTATTGCTCGTCG
>CAKVBV010000047.1 GCA_934725535.1 uncultured Bacteroidales bacterium
TGATTAGTATGTGATTAAGCCGACCATTACGAACCCTTACCGAAGCCGCAGCACGCCCATCCGCAGCAAGTGTTTTATCATCCGCACTTGCATAATCGGCATTTTTTTTATAACTTTGCGGCAAATAATCTCATCTGTAGCGATATGAACTATCTCAACGAACTGAATCCCTCGCAACGGGCGGCTGTGGAATATAACGATGGACCCCAACTGGTGATTGCCGGTGCAGGGTCGGGCAAAACACGTGTCCTGACCTACAAGATTGCCTACCTCTTGGAGCAAGGCATTCCTGCCGGGCATATTCTGGCACTTACCTTCACCAACAAGGCAGCAAGGGAGATGAAAAGCCGTATCGCACAACTGGTGGGAGACGACACCGCACGTTACCTCTGGATGGGTACTTTCCATGCTATCTGTGCGCGTATCCTGCGGCTGGAGGCGGACAAGTTAGGCTACACGCGGGACTATTCGATATACGACACCGCCGACTCCAAGTCCCTGCTCAAGCATATCGTCAAGGATATGCAGTTGGACGAGAAAATCTACAAGCCCGCTGTACTCCTCGGACGTATCTCTATGGCGAAAAACCACCTCCTTTCGCCCACACAATACGCCGCAAACCGCGAGTTCACTATGCAAGACCGCTTCGAGAGACTCTACGAGATGACGCGCATCTATACCGAGTACAACCGTCGTCTGCGCGCTGCCAATGCCATGGATTTCGACGATTTGCTCTTTATGACCAATGTCCTCTTCAAGCAGCACGAGGATGTCTTGCACAAGTATCAGGACATCTTCCAATATGTCTTGGTGGACGAGTACCAGGATACCAACTATTCACAATACCTGATAGTCAAACGCCTGTCCGAACCGCAAAACCACGTCTGCGTTGTGGGAGATGATGCACAGTCTATCTATTCCTTCCGGGGAGCGAACATCGAGAATATCCTCACCTTCCAGAAGGGCTATGCCAATGCGCAACTCTTCAAACTGGAACGCAACTATCGCTCTACCCAAACCATAGTCAATGCGGCTAACTCACTTATCCGTCACAACAAAGGACAGATATTCAAAGAGGTCTATTCCGAAAAAGAACAGGGTACTCCCTTGCACCTTTCCACATTTATGACCGACCGCGACGAAGCACAGGCGGTAGCGCAACAGATAAAAATGCTGATGAAAATGGGTGCCAAAGACGACCTCTCCTACAACGATATCGCTGTCATGTACCGCACCAACGCACAGTCACGTGTCATTGAGGACGAACTGCGCCGACTCGCTATACCGTATCGTATCTATGGTGGCACATCGTTCTACCAGCGCAAAGAAATCAAAGATGCTATCGCATACTTCCGTATCGCGGTCAATTCCGCGGACAACGAGGCTTTGCTGCGCGTCATCAACTTCCCTGTTCGGGGTATCGGAGACACCACTATGGCGCGTGTCAGCGAAGCCGCAAGAACACTCAATATGCCAATCTTCGAAATCATAGCAGACCCTGACGGAGCAAATCTGGAGGTCAGCACGGCGACCAAAAAGAAACTTACTGACTTCGCACAGATGGTTCAGCGCTTCGCACAACGTGCCGAAAAGGAAGATGCCTACACCCTGGCCGAAGACATCCTCCGAGAATCGGGCATCATGCGCGATGCCAAGTCCGACACCTCCCAAGAGGGTATCGCACGCGTGGAGAACCTCCAAGAGATGCTCAGCGGTATTCATGAGTTCGTGGACAACCGCAGTAAGCAGGACATTGACTTTACACCTATGACCGATTTCTTGGCGGAAGTCAGCCTCCTCACCGACCAGGACGAACGCCAAAACGATGACCAACCGCGTGTTACCCTCTTCACTGTGCACTCCGCCAAAGGGCTTGAGTTCCGTATAGCCTTTATTGTCGGACTGGAAGAGAACCTCTTCCCCTCACAGTTCTGCCAGTCCCCTAAGGACTTGGAGGAGGAACGACGACTCCTCTATGTTGCCATCACGCGCGCTATGGAGCAATGCTACCTTATGAACGCACGACAACGCTTCCGCAATGGGCAGACCACGTTCTCCTCTCCCTCACGGTTTATCAAGGATATCGACCGACGATTTATTCAGCAAGTGGACGCTTCTACTATGGGAAAAGGCAGCCTGTTAAGCACGCCGAAAGGCTATAAACCGACCAATACCGCATCGCCTTCCACCACACAAACAGCCCCCGCACCGCAGAACCTGCGACGTACCACAGGCGCTCTGGAGAAGACAGCAAAGAAATCCATACGCTGTGAGTGGAAAAAAGACGACCGTATCAACCACCGTACCTTTGGCGACGGTACGGTCTTGGAGGTCTATCGCGAGAACGAAAACGACAAAATTGACATCCTCTTCGACAACGTAGGCAAGAAAACGCTGCTCCTTACCTATGCCAAACTGACAAGAATACAATAGGTAGTGTTTCTTTTGCTACAATAATATGCCCGCTTCACCTGCTCCAAATACTATCTGTACACAGGTCTGGCATTCACCTTGCGGGGATTTGCTGCTTGGCTCATTGGGCGACCGGCTATGCCTTTGCGACTGGACGAACCGACGCAATGCTTCTGCTGTCCTGTCGCGCCTGAAGCGTTACTCCCACGCAGACATAATAGAGCAGAATAGTAGTGTTATTGATTTGGCAGTCAGCCAATTGGACGAGTATTTTCATAGCACGCGCCGAACGTTCTCTGTCCCTCTTCTTTTAGCAGGTACGCCCTTCCAACAAGCCGTCTGGACAGCATTGCAAGGCATACCTTATGGCACCACTCTCACCTATTTGCAATTGGCAGAGCGGATAGGCTGCCCGCAATCGGTACGTGCTGTGGCAAACGCTGTAGGAGCCAACGCGATGTCTGTTATTGTCCCCTGCCACAGGATAATCGGCACCAACGGAACCCTCACAGGCTACGCAGGCGGTCTTCCTGCCAAGCGTTTCCTTTTGCACTTGGAGGCTGCCGGGCGGATTGCACAATGAATAGTGATGAATACCGCGCAGTTCCGAGAGGATGTATATAGTATTGTTGCTGCCATTCCGTATGGCAAGGTGCTGACGTATGGGCAGGTAGCACAGTTGGCAGGCTGTCCCAACCATTCCCGTTTGGTAGGGCATATCTTGTGTGGTGCCGCTTCTTCCGTCCACTTGCCGTGCCACCGCGTGGTCAACGCGCAAGGTCGCCCCGCCCCTGTCTGGCAGGAGCAGCGTTCTCTCCTCAAAGCCGAAAGCGTCCCTTTCCGTCCCAATGGCTGTGTAGATATGCACCTTGCCCAATGGGACTACCGGACTCTTGCGGAATAAGTGGTTTCTGTCTCGTCCCAAGACTATTGTTCCACGCTTCTATATACGGGTGGATAGCGAGAGGATAGCGAGTGGATAGCCTGTCCGTAAACAGACAATAAATCCATTGTTCCACGCTCCTGACACGTGTTATTCCACCCGTAATGTGCGCGTTCCGTCGGGCATCTCGGTGATATAAACCCAGACGGTGTCGTCGGGCAGGAGGGGTTCAATCATCTCAGGCCACTCGATGAAGCAGTAGTTGCCCGAATAGAGGTAGTCCTCCGCGCCGAAATCCATCGCCTCGCGGATGTCCTTGAGACGATAGCAGTCGAAGTGATAGACCTGCGGCACGTCGCCCTGCACATCATAGACATTGACCAAGGCGAAGGTGGGGCTGTTGACTACGTCGTCGGTGCCCAAGTCTTCGCATAGTTGTTTGATGAAGGTCGTCTTGCCTGCACCCATCTTGCCGCAGAAGGCAAAGACACGATGTGGAACACATTGTTTGAGAATATCCGTGGCAGGCACTGTCTGCCCCTGTTCGTTGATGAGCAAAAGCCCACCATTTTCGCCTGTTTTTATTGTGTAGTTGTACATAGTTGTGGGAAATATTCGATTCTCAGCGCGATATTTTGCCGTGAAAATGCTCGTAAACTATTGAACCTGTGTGAGTTCCGAGTACTTGACGCAGGTCGTCCAATTCGGCTGCTTTAGCGCGGGCTACACTGCCATACTGACGCAATATCTTTTGCTTGGTGACAGGTCCAACTCCTTGTATATCATCGAGTTCGCTCTTTGTCTGAGACTTGCTGCGGTGCTTCTTGTGATAGGTAATGGCAAATCGGTGCACCTCGTCCTGTATTTCGACCATGAGTCGGAAGACTTCGTCGGTGACTTTCATACCAAACTCCTTGGGCGGGAAGCCATAGAGCAGGACATTCGTGCGGTGCTTGTCGTCTTTCTTGAGTCCGGCGATGGGGATGTGCAGCCCGAGTTGGTCTTCCACTGCCTCGCGTATGGCGTGCATCTGCCCGATGCCTCCGTCGGCGATGATGAGGTCGGGTAGGGGGCTCCCCTCCTCGACAAGGCGGGCATAGCGTCTCCGTACGACCTCCCGCATGCTGGCGTAGTCATCGGCTCCAACGACCGTCTTTATCTCAAAACGCTTGTAGTCGCTCTTGCTCGGACGCGCTTTCTTGAACACTACGCAACCTGCCACGGCGTCTGTACCTTGGATATTCGAGTTGTCGAAACTGTCTATCCACATCGGTAGGGTAGGGAGCCCGAGGAGTTGCTGCAGGTTGGTGAGGATACGCACGGCACGCTGGTCGGGGTTGAGTTTGTCGTCCTGCTTCAGACGGTCTTGTTTGTACTGATGCACATTCTGCATGGCGAGGTCGAGTAGTTTCTTCTTGTCCCCGCCAAGGGCGATGTTGATATGGAGGTTTTCGTCAGTTATATCAGGAATAAACGGGACAATGACCTCCTTTGTCGTACTGCCTAACTGCTCCCTGAGTTCCCAAATGCCCATAGCCAGTATCTCCTCACGGGGCTCGTCCAACTGCTTCTTGTACTCGATAGTCTGCCCTTGTACGATACTTCCCTTGTGGACATGAAGCATAGAAATATACACGTTCTGCCCCATTTCATCGTAACCAAAGACATCTACGTCACCGGCAGTGGAGTTGGTGATGACGGTTTTGCTCTTGAAATGCTCCAGTAAATCGTACTTTTCCTTGATTTCACCGGCTTCTTCGTAGCGCATTTGGGCAGACAAAGCCTGCATTTCTGCCTCCATCTGGCGGCTTATCTCGTGGGCATCACCACGGATAATTTGACGAGCGGCGTCCACATATCCCCTGTATTTGACGGGGTCTATCTTGTTTTCGCAGATGCCGCAGCAGGTGCCGAGGTGATACTTGAGGCAGACTTTGTATTTGCCATCGTTCACACCCCGTTGGGTCATGTAGGTGTTGCAGGTGCGAATAGGGTAGAGTTTGTGTATCAACTCTATCACCAAGTCCACCGTATAGCCGAAACTATAGGGCCCGTAGTACTCCCCTGCGCCCTTCACGATATGGCGCGTCTTGAAGATACGCGGAAACTCCTCTTTGGTAATGCAGATACTTGGATAACTCTTGCCGTCCTTCAGCAAGATGTTGTAATGCGGTTGGTATTTCTTGATGAGGTTGTTCTCCAAGAGAAAAGCATCTTGCTCGCTGTCCACCACCACATAACGTATGTCGGCTATGTTCTTGACAAGTTGCTTGGTCTTGAACCTGTCCTGCTCCTTATGGAAATAACTGCTTACACGACGGTGGAGGTTCTTAGCCTTGCCAACGTAGATTACTTCACCCTCCTCGTTGAAGTATTGGTACACACCTGGCTTCTCCGGTATGCGTTGGAGTATCTGTCGTATGTGCTCATCGTTACGCGTCATGCGTCTTGTCCGAAAACTACCTCATTGGTGTAATTTGTCCACATCGTCTTCGTCTAATTCATGCAAAATAGACGATAATTGTCCACATTAAGAATGTCTGTGATGTTGTTTCAGCACTTCAATAGGCTGCTGACTCCTACATCGGAACCTAACTTGTCTCTGCCATTCAGTGCAGCCAATTCCACCACAAAGTTGATATACACTTTCTTTACTCCGAATTTATGTACCAACTCCAGTGCAGCCGCCATAGAGCCGCCGGTGGCGAGCAGGTCGTCATGCAACAGCACTACATCGTCCTTGGTGAGAGCGTCTTTGTGCATCTGGATTTTGTCCACGCCATACTCTTTTGCATAACTGACTTCGTAGGTGTCAGACGGCAATTTCCCGGGCTTGCGCACAGGCACAAAGCCCGCATTCAGTTCGATAGCCACTGCCGGTGCCAGGATAAAGCCGCGGGACTCGATACCGACCACCTTGGTAATACCGCACTCACGATACAGACTTACAATCTCATCACGCATCCAACGCAGACAATCCGGTCGCTGAAAGACGGTGGTAAGGTCTTTGAACATAATCCCTTGCACAGGGAAATCAGGTACGTTCCTGATGTTTGCAATTACTTCTTCTGCTGTCATAGTATTCTGTTTTTATTTGTTTCCTGTAGGATAGTTTGCTCTTATCTTATTGATATTCATTGATTAGTCAGAGGTGATGTTTCACGTGGAACAATTATACGGATATAATTATTACCTCCCCATGATAACCAATAGCACACTTACATCATTCGGACTAACCCCCGGTATTCTGCTTGCCTCGCCGATAGTGAATGGTTGTATCTTGCTTAGTTTTTGCCGAGCCTCTGTACTGAGCGACTGTAGTCTGTCGTAATCAAAGTCTTTCGGAATACGGATGCCGTCCAACCGCTGCAGTTTGTCTGCGGCTATACGCTCCCTTTCGATATAGCCTTGATACTTGATGTTGATTTCGGTACTCTCTATTACTTCTTCGCGCACACGGGTTATCTTGTCTATGGCTTCTGCCAATGCGGGTACTGCCTCGGCCAATCCTGCTATTGTGATGTTCGGACGCATAATAAGGTCTGCCAATTTGCATCCTTGCTGCAGGTCAGGATAGCCCATTCGGTTGAGGTAGGCATTGATGTCTTTGGCGTGAATCGAAGTGGTGCGCAGTATTTGTGTGAGGGCTTGCTCCGCTTCTTGCTTCTGTTGCAGGAGTTGCAATCTCTCACTGTTGGCAAGACCTAAGGCGTAACTGCGCCTTGTGAGACGTGCATCTGCATTGTCCTGCCGCAGCAGAATACGGTATTCGGCGCGTGATGTAAACATACGATAGGGCTCGTCCACGCCCTTTGTAACGAGGTCGTCAATAAGCACACCTATATAACTCTCGTCCCTGCTCATAGTGAATGGCGCTCCGCCCGTTACGTTTTGGTGCGCATTGATACCCGCTACTATGCCTTGCCCTGCGGCTTCTTCATACCCTGTCGTGCCGTTGATTTGCCCGGCAAAGAAAAGATTCCTAATCTTCTTGGTCTCTAACGTGTGCTTCAGTTGGGTAGGGTCGAAGAAATCATACTCGATAGCATACCCGGGACGATACATTACCACATCCTCCAAACCCTTGATAGTACGTAGTGCCGCCCACTGTACTTTCCATGGCAGAGAAGATGAGAAGCCGTTTACGTAGTACTCATTGGAATCTACGCCTTCGGGTTCAAGGAATATCTGGTGGGCATCCTTGTCGGCAAAAGTTACTATCTTGGTCTCTATGCTTGGGCAGTAGCGCGGACCGATACTCTTTATCTGACCATTATACAGAGGAGAGTCTTTCAGTCCGCTGCGCAGTACCTCATGTGTGGTAGGGTTGGTGTAGGTTATCCAACAACTCATCTGCTTCAGTTCGCGCCGCACACTATCTAAATAAGAGAAGTGGTGCCCGTCATTGTCGCCCACTTGCTCTATCATCTCACTGAAGTGGATACTGCGTTTGTCTATACGTGCAGGAGTGCCGGTCTTCATACGGGCTGTAGCAAAGCCCAATTGTTGCAGTTGTTCTGTGACTCCGTAACTGGCAGGTTCCGAGATACGCCCGCCCGCTATCTGTGCCTTGCCAAAGTGCATCAGTCCGTTTAGGAAGGTGCCATTGGTCAGGACAACAGCCTTTGCGCTCATCTCAATGCCGAGAGCAGTCTTCACTCCGCATACGATACCGTCCTTTACTACCAACGCTGTGACTACATCTTGCCATATCTGTAGATTGTCTGTACTGGTCAAGTGCTGTACCCATTCTTCGATAAAGCGTTTCCTGTCACTCTGACTGCGAGGACTCCACATAGCGGGACCTTTACTGCGGTTCAGCATACGAAACTGTATGGCACTCTTGTCCGTAACGATACCCATCTGTCCTCCTAACGCGTCTATTTCCCTGACAATCTGTCCCTTGGCAATACCGCCTACGGCAGGATTACAACTCATCTGCCCTATCTTGTTCATATCCATTGTGATGAGTAGTGTCCTGCTACCCATACGAGCAGCAGCATTGGCGGCTTCACAGCCTGCATGCCCTGCTCCTACAACGATTATGTCATATATAAACTCCATATTATCAATTTGTTATATACCTATTGAATGGTATTTCCTCTATGGTGCCAACGGCTTTGCCCATTGAAACTATTCCGTCCTATAGTACGCATAGGGGGTTGAAAAGCGTCTTCTATATGGTTCACACTTTGCACCTTGCCTGTTTCTGCATCTATCAGAATACCTATCACATCAAAACGCGGTGCAAGTTCTATGCCATTCATCTTGATATAGGCATTGGCAGCAGCAGTCATGCGTTTCTTTTTGGCTAAGTCCACGTACTCCTCAGGACGCTTGTCTCCAAAGGTTGAAGTACGTGTCTTGACTTCTACAAAAGCAATCTCTTTGCGGTTGGTGGCGATAATATCCATCTCCAAGTGACCGAAACGCCAATTGGTCTCCACCACACGAAAGCCCTTCTTGCGCATGATATCAGCGGCTTCTTTTTCTCCTAATTGCCCTATGATATTGTGCTCAGCCATATCTTATTGCAGTTTGTTTACACGTGCGGCATCCAATCGCAACATAATAGCCAATAGTATAGTGAAGCCCCACAGAGACGAACCACCATAACTGAAGAAGGGTAGGGGAATGCCTATCACGGGCAGCAGTCCTAATACCATACCGATATTGATTGTCAAATGAAACAGCAAGATACTTGCTACCGAATAAGCATATAGCATACTGAACTTATCTCGCTGACGTTCAGCAATATATATGATTCTTAGTATGAGTGCCAGGTAGCAGAGCAACAATAGTGTGGAACCAACAAAGCCCCATTCTTCGCCTACGGTGCAGAAGATAAAGTCCGTGTCTTGTTCCGGTACAAAACGCAGTTTGGTCTGTGTCCCCTGCAAGTAACCCTTGCCTGTGAACTGTCCTGAGCCGATGGCAATAAGCGACTGATTGACATTATAGCCTGCACCCGTAGGGTCATCCTTCATACCGAGCAGTACTTCTATACGGGTACGCTGGTGGGGCTGCAGGATATTGTCAAAAGCATAATTACAGCCTTGGCAGAGTGCTAATTCGACTATTGTAAAGCCTATCAGCCACCACAGCCTGTTATGACGGGTTATTATGGTGGTTATAGCAAGATACCCCGCAGTATATACCAAACTGATAATTCCTACATAGTTAAAGTTTATCGGGAACCAAATGCATAGCAGTGCCCCCACTCCGTAGATGAGTACGATACCACTTGCTATGAATATGACAGATTTGATGTTCTTGTCTTTGAGCAACAGCCAACCTGTCACAATAGTTTCTATTACTAATGTACTGACCAAGATACCTACGTTACCTGCCCCCAATGGCAGTGGTGTGCCGCCAAAGTATATCACTATCAGAAATAGAACGATGCTTGTTACTCCAAACAGCAGCACATAACCAGACATCCCCTGGCGGTAAAAGACAAGCAGAAAAGACAAGAATACCAATGCAGAACCAGTCTCACGCTGGGCTACCATAATTATCAGCATAGGTACACCGATAAGCATAAAGGGCACGATTAAATCGCGCCAATCTCGTAATCGGTATTCATAACGCCCCATATATTTCGCCACTGCCAATGCTGTTACGCACTTAGCGAACTCTGCAGGTTGCAAACTGATGGGACCGAGTGTAATCCATGAGTAGGAACCCTTGACATTATTAGCCACTAATGGTGTGATTGCCAGCAGCAAGAGCATTGCACCATATAGGATATAGGCAAGCACATCATAAGTCTTTTCGTCAATCATCATAATGATAATGCCTAATACTATGGCGGTTGCTAACCATACCAACTGCTTACCGGCACGGTTGGAGAAATCCCATATACCTGTTTGGTCAAAGGAATACCCGGCACCATAGATATTCAGCCAACCGAATATGGCAATAACAAGGAACAGCAGTATTGTCCACCAATCTATTCCTGATATGATGCTCCTGTTCTTATTCATTGTCTTGGGCGATTAAGTTGGCATTTACTATTCGGTCATACAAGGACTTTCGCTTGATTTCACCGGTCAGATACTGCTCCATGATAAGACTACCGACAGGGCATGCCCATGTAGCACCGAACCCTGCGTTCTCCACTGCTACGGCAATGGCAATCTGCGGATTATCTCTTGGCGCAAAGCCGATGAATAGAGCATGGTCTTTGCCATGTACGTTCTCCACAGTACCTGTCTTGCCGCACATCTGTAAGTCCTGCACATTGTACCACCTGCCGGTACCATTGGTCATCACACGCTCCATACCTGTCTGCACTACATCGAAATAGATAGAGTCAATCAGAGTGCTATGTATGCGCGATTTCATCGAGTCATTCCTGTTTAGGTGAGGTGTGATGTAGTAGCCTTTGTTTGCTATTGCGGCTGCTTGATTGGCTAATTGGAGTGGAGTTACCAGCACTTCCCCCTGACCAATGGACAATGAGCGAATAGTGATAGCCTTCCAGCCCCTGGTCCCGTATATCTTGTTGTATAGTTCCACGGTTGGGATGTAGCCTGCTGCCTGTTCACTGATGTCGGTATCCTCGAACCGTTGCCCTAAGCCGAAACTGAGTATATCGTTGCGCCAATCCGTGTAATGCTGCTTGAAAAGTATGTTTTCATCGGCATATCCGTCACGTTGTAGCATATCGCGAAAGAGTGCCCAGAAGTAGGGGTTGCAACTCTGCTCTATGCCTTCTTCCATATCTACAGGGGTACCATGATTGTGTGTACACTTGATAGGCGAAGACTGTTTACCGCTGCAAGGATATTGTGTATGGGGAGTAACGACTTTTTCCTGTAATCCTATTAATGCTTGCAGTGTCTTAAAGGTAGACCCCGGTGAGTATTGTGCTTGTACTGCGCGGTTTATCAAGGGTTTATTAGGGTCTGACGCTAACTTCTGATAATTGGCAGAGCGTTCTTTGCCTACTAATGTGCAAGGGTCCCAATTAGGAGCACTTGCCATCACTAACACCTCTCCAGTCTTGGGCTCAATGGCTACCACACTTCCTACCTTACCTTGTAGTAACTCTTCTGCCAACTGTTGTGCTTTGCGGTCTATGCTCAGGTATAGGTCTGTGCCTGCTTTGGCTTCGCGGTCAAGGCTCCCATCCTTGTATGACCCTTGTATTCTACCGCGCGAGTCGCGCATCAGTACCTCTACACCTTTCTCCCCACGTAGTTGTTTCTCGTAGGTTCGCTCGATTCCATCGCGTCCTGCATAGTCTCCGACAGCGTAGTAAACATCATGTTCAAGGTCGTTTTGGTTCACCTCTCCCACACTTCCCAATACGTGTGATGCAATAGGGTAGGTGTAGTCACGCAATGTACGGCAACGAATGCTAATCCCTGCATATTTATATTGCTCTTGCTGCAGTTGAGCCACCTCTTCCTTGTTCAGTTGCTCCATAAAGACTTGTGGTGTAAATCGGGAATATCCGCGATTCTTACGGCGGTCTGTCATATTCTGCATACGTATCTCAAAGGTCTCCCTATCAATATGCAGGGCGGTGCAGAAACCCAACGTGTCAAAGTCCTTTCCCATCTCTTTTACTACCATTGTCACCTCATAAATGGGCTGATTAGCAACTAATAACTCGCCATTTCTATCGTATATCAATCCTCTTGACGGGTATATCACTTGCCGCAGTTGAGCATTGTTCTCGGCTTTCTCTTGTGTGGACTGGTCAATAACCTGCAGGAAAAGCAAGCGTATGATATACACCAGCACCACCGCAATGGCAATGCCGCCTATCACATACTTGCGCTTATAGTAAGGGTCGTTGAGCATTCCTACTTCTTTAGCATATCATAGCCCAATATCACTATCAGTGTCATTATGCTGCTAATGATGGTTTGCAGCAGTACTATCCACCAGTTTTGAAGGCTCCATGCTTCTAACGCGAACACGATGAAATGGTGGATAAGTGTCAGTATCACGGCACATTTGATGTACTCTACGCGTCCTATGCTGAGGCTGCACACATCTCCGCTTACACGTTCTATCTCTTGTACGAGGTTATGTAGCAGTATTGGTCGTAGGAAACTGATTGCTACACATGCCGCTATGTGTACACCTAACGAGGTGAACCATATATCCATCAGCAGTCCTACTACAAAGCCAATCGGCATCTCTGCCCAGCGTGGAGTCTTAGCAGGCAAGTTAATTAGGAATAGGATATACACCATAGGGAAACACCAGCCTGCTATCTGCAAGCGGTTGAACAGTAGCACTTGTAATGCTAACAATAGCAAGAGTTTTCCTATTTGTCTAAGCCACTCCATGGTGTTTGAGCGTTTGCGTCTCTGTTGACCCCTGATGCGCGGTTGTGAATCACTTGCACATATTCCAAGCGTTTATAGTCCGTGCTAAGCAGTAGGGTTGTGTGGTGGTAGTTGTCTCCATCCCCCAATTCTGTTTTCTCCACTACGCCTACCATTATGCCCTCTGGGAATACCGGTGTGAGACCACTGGTAACTACCGTATCCCCCTCGTTTACTATGATATGTCGTGATATATCGGTGAGTGATACGTGCCTGTAATTACGTCCGTTCCATTGTGTACCGCCTGCGTAGTGGTTCTTTAGCAGTTTGCAACTCACATTCATCTGTGTGTGTATCAAAGGTACCACTAACGCATACTTATCGCCCACGGCACTCACAATACCTACTACACCATCGCGGCATACTACCCCCATATCTTCGGTTATACCATCGCGTGCTCCCTTATTTATAGTCAGATAGTTGTGCTGCTTGTTGGTACTTGCGCCTATCACTTTGGCAGGTATATACTCCATATCCAAGTGGGCATATACATACTGACTATCGCGCTCTTGTACCGACTCCAACCTATTGGACTGTTCCACAAGTTGTGTTCGGAGCATAGCATTCTCTTCTGCCAACTGCTCATTCTCCGAGCGTAGGCGAAAGTAGTCTCCAATGGTGGTATTGATATCTTGTATGCCTGCTACCACTCTGTTGGCTGACGACCATACTGCGCTCTGCTGATAGTGGTGCGTAGTAACTATCAGTATAAACGCAACAACTTCCAATATGATGCATATTAGGAAGTTGCTATAACGTGTCAGAAACTGTAGCAGGTTTCTCATTTATCGTATCAGGAACCCGAAGTTGTTTACATTCTTCAGTGCTATGCCGGTGCCTCGTGCCACTGCGTGCAGCGGGTCTTCGGCTACGTGGAACGGAATGGTTATCTTGTCGCTCAGTCGTTTGCTCAATCCATGTAGCAATGCACCGCCGCCGGTGAGGTATATCCCGCGTTTGACGATGTCTGCGTACAACTCAGGCGGAGTCGCCTCAAGGGCTTGCAGCACGGCGTTCTCTATCTTGGCAATGCTCTTCTCCAAGCAGTGTGCTATCTCTTGGTAACTGACGGGTACGTTCATTGGCAAGGCTGTTACCTTGTTAGGACCTATTACTACGTAGTCTTCGGGAGCATCTTCCAACTCAGGTAATGCTGAGCCCACCGCTATCTTGATGCGTTCTGCCGTAGGCTCGTCAATCTTCAGGTTGTGCATACGGCTCATATACTCCACAATATCCAGATTGAGGTCATCGCCTGCCGTCTTGATAGACTTGTTTGCCACGATTCCACCGAGTGATATAACGGCAATTTCTGTAGTACCGCCACCTATATCCACCACCATACAACCTTCGGGACTCTCCACATCAATGCCCATACCTATCGCAGCAGCCATCGGCTCGTATATCATATACACGTCGCGCCCGCCTGCGTGCTCCGAACTGTCACGCACGGCACGTATCTCCACCTCGGTACTGCCCGATGGGATACAAACCACCATACGAATGCTCGGGGTGAACAGTTTGTTCTGCTTCGGTATCATCTTTATCATACCGCGAATCATCATCTCGCAGGCATAGAAGTCGGCTATCACACCATCGCGCAACGGACGAATCGTGCGTATCAAGGCACCGCCTTTACCAATCATCTGTTGGGCTTTGCGTCCCACTGCCACCATCTTGTTGTCTGCTGTATTGATGGCAACTACAGACGGCTCGTCCACTACCACTTTGTCATCGCAGATGATAATGGTATTGGCTGTTCCCAAGTCAATAGCAATCTCTTGTGTGAATGAAAAGAATCCCATTCTCTCAGTTGTTTTTAGTATTATTGTATCTTGTTAATTATCTTGCCTTAACTATACCTCTAAAATTGCGCAAAGGTACAACAATTCGCACACATTTGCAAGGGTGCATATTTTTTTCCAAAAAAAAGTGTGGCGACTATCTTGTCGTCACACTTGCGCTCCCTCTAGGACTTGAACCTAGGACCCCCTGATTAACAGTCAGATGCTCTAACCGACTGAGCTAAGGAAGCAATCTTTCTCGCATCTCAAGAGGAATACCTCCTCTCAATTGCGGCTGCAAAATTACTGCTTTTTTTTGACATGACAAATTTTTTACCGAAAAAAATCACTATCTTTGCAGAAAATTTTGGTGTCAGGGGCGTTTTTGCCCCGTTTTTTGGTCAATAACCCACACATAGATGAGAAAAGTATTAGGCTTAGGCAATGCCTTAACGGACATCTTGTTGCAAGTATCGGAAGATGACTTGCGCGAAGTCGGTTTCCCCAAGGGGAGTATGAACCTGATTGACATGAAGCAGGCGGAGGACTTGCAGACGCGTTTCATATCGGTTCGCAAGCACTTGGTCACGGGCGGCAGTTCGTCCAACACCGTATCCACTATCGCGCAGTTAGGCGGAAAGGCTGCCTTTATAGGTAAGGTCGGTAACGATGAAGTGGGTGATTTCTACCGTGAGGACCTCGTCAAAAACGGCGTTAAACCTCTTCTGCTCACCTCTTCACTCATGTCGGGTTGCTGTATCGTACTCATTACTCCCGACGGCGAGCGCACTATGTGTACCTACCTCGGTGCCTCGGCAGACCTTACCGCCGATGATATTCGCAAGGAGGCATTCACAGGCTATGACATATTCCATATAGAGGGCTATATGGTGCAAGACCATGCGCTCATTGAGAAAGCCCTGCGCACCGCCAAAGAGCAGGGCTGCATGGTCTCACTCGATTTGGCAAGTTACAACGTGGTCAACGAGAGCCATACCTTCCTCAAAGACTTGGTTCGCCAATACGTGGACATCGTCTTTGCCAACGAGGACGAGTCTTTTGCCTATACCCACCTCAACCCCGAGGAGTCCGTGGCGAAGATTGCCGAGCAGTGTGATATTGCCGTCGTCAAAGTGGGTAAGCGTGGTTCGTATGTCCAGCAGGGCAGCCAACGCTATCATATCGGTGCCATCACTACTGCCTGCACAGATTCCACCGGTGCCGGTGACCTATACGCAGGTGGATTTCTCCATGCTTTGTCCGACGGCTTCGACTTGCGCCGTTGTGGTGAAATCGGTACTATTGCTGCCGGACGTGTCGTTGAAATCGTAGGAACCAAGTTACCCGAAGAGACATGGGACGAAATACGCCGTATATGTGCTCTCTACCGTGGCTTTATGATGAAACTCTGATTGCTTATGAAGTACCTATACATTATTTATCAGTACCTGATTGCCATACCGCTGATACTCGTTATCACCCTTTTCACCGCCCTCGTCACCGTCATCTGCTTCCCATGGAAAAACGGTGCTTTCCCGCACGCCGTGCAGGTTTTCTGGTCACGGAGTATTATCCGGCTCCTCTTGGTGCCTATCACCGTCACGGGGCAGGAGAATATCCCAAAGGGACAGTCCTATGTCTTTGTCAGCAACCACCAGTCATTCCTTGATGTATTTGCTATCTACGGTTGGCTGCCTGCCAACTTCAAGTGGCTTATGAAGAAGGAGTTGCGCCGTGTACCTTTCGTTGGCTTTGCCTGCAAGGTGGCAGGGCATATCTTTGTGGACCGTGCCAATCCTGTGGCTGCCCTTCATAGTATCAAGGAGATAGAGGCGGAGTTGCAGAACGGTGTTTCTACTGTCATCTTCCCTGAAGGCACACGTACCAAGACCGGTGAAATGGGACGTTTCAAGCGTGGTGCCTTCCAAGTGGCTTTGGATTTGCACCTGCCTATTATTCCTATTTCATTGACGGGTTGCTATGAGGCTATGCCTCGCGGCACTTACTACGCACGCACGCACTCGCATATATATATGCACATCGGCAAACCGATAGATTTGTCCGATTTCATCGACCCTACTACCTCACAAACAGACTCCAATGCCGCTATGGCATACGTGCGTGAGCGTGTGCAGGAAGGTATGCAGCAGGGGAAATAAGATTATTCTACTTGCAGCACAAGCCCCTTCAGGTACTCGCCTTCGGGGTGGTATATGTTGATAGGATGGTCTTGTGGCTGGTGCAATTGGTGAAGGATACGCACTCGTCTTCCCACTTGTGCCGCAGCCGAGAACACTGCCAAGCGGAACATCTCCTTGTCCACAGCCTGTGAACAAGAAAAGGTGAATATGATACCTCCTTTGCGTATGCACTCTATGGCTTTTACATTCAGGCGTTGATAGCCGCGCAGTGCGTTTTTGATAGCATCACGGTGCTTTGCGAAAGCGGGCGGGTCAAGGATAATAAGGTCATATTTATCCTTTATATCAGCCATATACTGAAACGCCTCTTGTGCAAACGCTTCGTGCGGTGCCCCATCGGGGAAGTTCTTCGCTACATTGCAGCGTACCAGTTCCACCGCCTTTTCGCTTACGTCCACCGAGTGCACTGTCTTTGCTCCGCCCCGCAAGGCATATACGGAGAAACCTCCTGTGTAGCAAAACATATTCAGCACATCGCGCCCGTGTGCATAGCGTTCCAACAAGGCGCGGTTCTCCCGCTGGTCCACAAAGAAGCCGGTCTTCTGTCCGCGCAGCCAGTCTATGCGGAACTGCAGTCCGTTCTCCAATGCCCAAAAGTCATCGTCAGAGTCGGCACTTTCTGCCGATTTCACCGGCTTGTTGTCAAGTATCAGATACCCGGTCTTTTCTCCTTCTATCTGTGCTTTGAACGGTAACGTGTCGGCAGACTTGTAATAGACGTTCTTCACTTCTTCCACCACTTGCACAATGGCATCGGCTATCTCCTTGCGGTGGCAGTGCATACCGATGGAATGGGCTTGAACTACTGCCGTATCGGCATAGACATCTACCACTAACCCCGGCAGAAAATCCCCCTCACCATGTATGAGGCGGTACGTATTATTATCGGGTGATATGAGTCCTATATCTTTGCGGAGTTGGTATGCCGCCGCAATACGCTCATGCCAGAAATCGGAGGGTAATTGTTCCACTCCGAATGCCAGCATACGCACTGCAATAGAACCAATCTGATAATGTCCTACACCCAATGTGCGTCCGTTGAAATCAATGATTTTGACCAGTTCTCCCTCTTGCGGTTCGCTGTGCGGATAGTTCTTATCCAGTATGATACGATGTATTGCTCCCGAGAATATCCACGGGTGGAAACGCAAGAGTGATTCCTCTTTGTGCGGTTTAAGTTGTATGGTTGTCATGCTGCGATTGTTGTCGTTGTGCCAATAACTCCTGCTGATGCAGTTGCTGCGCCTCCACTTCGGCGTGCCGCAGTGCTTCGGCTTCCTCCTGCGGTAGTGGCTCTGTATTCATCAGATGTTTGTATATCAGTAGTGTAGCCCATGCATCGGTGGACGCATAGCGTGCCTGGTCGGGGCTGAGGTGGTTGTTTTCCCAGTTGGTCAGTTGCTGCGATTTGGATATTCTGCGTCCGTACATGATGGCAAATATCTTCTGCAGTCCCAACTCCATGATGCCGTATCTCCACACCAATGCCTGTATCTCCACGCAGTTAGCGGGTGTGAATTCGCGCCGTCTGCGCAGCCCTTTGATGTCATCACGAAATGCCAACCCTATCTTGCAGATGTCAGGATTGGCAAATATCTCCGCCAGTTCAGGCGGCATACCTATGTGTGTCAGGCGGAACAGGTAGCAACGTTCCTCGGTGGCTATCTGCACAAGAGCGGTCGGGTAGTGTACTCCGCGCGTGAAAGAGGGGCGTGCTTCCGTGTCCACGCCAATCATGGTCTGCTGCTTCAGATACTCGATGGAATCATGGATTTTAGCAGGCTCGTCCACCACAATCACTTCTCCGGCGAATTGTGCCAACGGCATCGCCTGTATCTCCTCCTTGCTGATATGGTGGAGGTATGTATTGGGGCGCAGGTTACTCATCGGCTGCCAATGATAATGCGTGCAACGGACGCAGTACATTCACTACTTTCTGTCCCCAATGCTGTTCAAAAGCCTCCAAACAAGCCAATAGTGCATCATTCATCACGCGCTCGTCGGCGGTCTGGTAGTTGAATGCCAAGTCCTTCAGTTCCTGGTAAATATCCGCCAAATCCTCGGATATGTACGCCGTAATCGGTTCGTCGGAGAAACGCATATCTTCCATATACACCTCCAAATAGGCATCGTCGCTGCCCAACAGATGCGCCACTGACTCGCGAATACTGTTATAATCGTCTTCCGTCACGAACTGCTGCGGATAGCCGTCCAACTGCTGTTCGGGGCGGTGAAGCAACCGTGCTTTGAGGTACAGCAACGGCAACAGACAGAGAATTTTGTCGATGAAATCGGCTCTTTCGTGCTCTTCCGCATGTTCTAAGAACAGGCACACTTGGGCAGCCACGGTCATAAACTCTATCGTGGCATCCTGATAAACGTAATGGGTAGAAGATGACTCCATAATAACCTTGTTGGTATGATTACGTGTGCAAAGGTACGGATTTTTTTGCAAGTGCGCAAAGGCGGGGCGATAAAGGGTACAATGTATCGCTATCCTCCCGCTATCCACTCGTTAATCACATACTAATCT
>CAKVBV010000048.1 GCA_934725535.1 uncultured Bacteroidales bacterium
ACATAATACTTTTGTTTTCAGCGACCTTACTATTATTATTTATTTGTTTTCAACCCTTCTCGGCTGGATATACACAACCGATTTACAGCCATGGCTAAAATTGAGCCAATGACGCATCTTGATGCGATTCGCGGCAAGTATGCCCGCACCGACAAAGTGTACACCCGTGTACGCACGTTTGACAACCAGATTATCGGCGTTGCCCTCAAGCACCCTGCTACCAACTTGCCGCCTTCCGAAGGGCAGCAGACTGCACAGCAGAAGATGAAGACGGTGCAAGCCAAGGTCTCCACGATTATGGCGGACGCTGCCCAACGCGCAGCCTATCTCCTCAAGTGGAAAAGCCAAACCAAGTGCAAAACGCTCCGTGGTTACATATTCTCCCAAGAATACGCCAAACCCTGATTTGAGTAACTGCGTGTAAGTCATTCCCGTACCAAATCCGTGAGGAAAATGCTGTTCCAAAGACGTATTGTTTCTTAGCCGGCGATATTATCGCCGTTATATGCAGCATATTGTTTCTTAGCGCGGGATATTATCCCGCTTCCCTACAGATTTGCTCGGCGAATGACTTACATAAACGCAGCAAACAACTTATATTCATTTTAGAGTATGGCACACGTAACTTATATCGACCCCATTGCCACCCTTAGTGGCAAGATTGTCAAGCGGCATCAAACCACTTATATGGTGCGGCAGGCGGCGACCTCCAACCCTGCTATGTTGGCTAATCCGTGTTTTACCACTGTCTTGCGCAAACGCCGTACTGCCCTCTCGCAGTCCGAACAGGAGTACTGCACACGCTTCGGAGCCATCTGTCAGGCGGTCAATGTCCGCCTTCACGATGCTACCAAGATTCCTGCCGACATTGCGGCTTTCAAGTCGCAGCGTCAGTACACGACTCTCCGCCAGTTCGTCTGGCACCAAGTCGCTGCCGAAATGGAGTAACCGAGCATACAGCCTGTTATTCATGCACTTTCATCGAGACCGCCTGACACCCCGTCAGGCGGTCTCTTTTTTATTGCCCCTCTATTATTGTTTTTTATCGCCTCGCTATTATTGTCTCTTGGCAGGGCGATACCATCGCCCGCCCCTAACCCCTAATCTCTAACCTATGTCTCACCTGCACGCAGTATCATCTCAGGAAGTTGAATATCTGTATTCCTTTTTCTATCACTTCCTTGGCCTTATGATTGCTATTGCGGTTAGAATCGTTTTGGCGGTTGGAGTCATTACTATTGTCAGAATCGTTATTGCCGGTCGAATCGTTGGGGGCGGCGGAGACTTTCGGGCGTCCGGGTGCCTTCAATCTGCTGCCCAACTTCGGTTTGTCGCCACTGAACTCTTTGTCGCCCCACACGGCACGCACGGGCAAGCCAGGAACCACATTGTCGCCCACGGGGTCCTCGTTGCACTGGTACGTAGAGATTTGGAGCATGGTTACACCGATGTCATCGTTCCTGGTGTAGGAAGTTCCCCAGTTGAATGTGTAGATACTCCGCACACGCGTGCCATTGGCAGTCTGATAGTATCCCCCTACGCCGCGCCCTTCTATTTTATCCTCTTCCATTGTACCGGAATAGGGTGTGAAGATGGACTTGCCGTTTCTCAGACTGGTCCACAACGTACCCTTCACGCCGTTCACAATCAGGAACTTGGGGTAGCAGTTCTCGCGGAGTTCCTTCGCCTGCAAGCGTGTGGGCATACTCCATTCGCCCCCCATGTTCCGGCGTGCCGCATCGAACTCGGGCAGGAGCCTGAAGCCCATGAATGTACTCACCGAGTAGAAGTTATTCTCCTCGTCAAAGGTTGTGAAGTTGTGTATATTGTTGTAGATATACGACCCGAAACCCGTGAAATTCTCCTTGCTGTATGTCTTCTTGGGTTCTGTTTCGCCGTAGGCGTAATAGTTGCCGTAGCCTTCGGGCTTCGTTGCGCCCACGTTGCAGGTCGCCCACAGGGTGCCGCTGGGCAGTCCGAGGTCCACATATCCGTAGCCGGCATGTTCGCCGTCGGCAGGACTGACAGTGGTGTTGGCAAGCAGCGGGTCGCGCTCGCCGGGCAGTTTGACGAGGACCTCGCATATCAGCGGACGCCCCGACGAACCGCGGAGAATCTTTGCAGGCTTGCCGTTGACGGTGGCCTTCACCATGCTGTTGTCCACGGTGAAGTTCTTGTCGTTCTTGTAGTTGAACAGCACGTCGGTGTAGTTGGTCACATACACGACAAACACATACTCACGTCCTGCCTGAAACTCTTCCTCCACCAGCGGATAGGTGCGGTTGCCCTGTGTGTCGAACTCGTAGATTATCACGCTGCCGCCGTCAATCTTTTGTTCGCCAAGCATATCCTCCGAGCCGAACACATCGGTGGTGATGCCGGTAATCTGTGTGCCGTCGAATATGGCATCGCCCACATTCGGGATACGCACCGTGATGTCAATCCGCTTAATCCGTTGCTCATTTTGAGCCTGTGCGCCCGGTGCCGCGAAAAGCAACAGCATGGCAAGCAAGGCAAATGTCTGTTTCATATAGTTTGTTGTTATAGTTAATCACTTGGGTGTCCGTGAATCGGATTTGTTTTGCAAAGATAATACAAAATGGGGAGATATGCAAAATCACCTTGGTTTTCTGTAGCCAAATTACCGAACAAATCTCAGCCAAACAACCGAACAAAATGCAGCCAAACAACCGAATAATTTTTCAGAAATTACTCATTTACTTGCAGTTGTCGTTTTTTTGTACTACCTTTGCAGCGCAATAAAATTCATGCAGAATTATGGAGTACAGAAAGCGTATAGCCGACCAACTTTTATTGGAGTTATTGGACTCGTGTGGCACTGTTCTGGTGGAGGGTTCCAAGTGGTGCGGCAAGACCACCACCGCGGAGCAGGCTGCGGGCAGTGTCGTCTATATGGCAGACCCAGAGGACGGTCCGCGCAATATACAATTGGCAAAGACCTCGCCCAAATACCTCCTGCAAGGCGATACGCCGCGTTTGATTGACGAATGGCAGGTGGTACCGCCATTGTGGGACGCCGTACGCTTTGAGGTGGACCATCGCCGCAGTGTGGGGCAGTTTATCCTCACGGGCTCTGCAGTGCCCGTACAGCGCGACGAGATTATCCACACGGGTACGGGACGTATCGTGTCTATGGTCATGCGCCCCATGTCGCTCTATGAGTCAGGCGATAGCACGGGTGAAGTCAGCCTGCAAGACCTCTTTGAGCAGCCCGTACAACTGACTGCCAAAGCCAATCTGACCATTGACAGTCTTGCCTTCGTGCTGTGCCGCGGCGGATGGCCCTTCGCGATTGATATGCGTACCCATCGGTCGGCTCTCAAACAGGCTACTATCTACTACCAAGGTGTAGTGGGTTCCGGTACGGGTGAGGGGTCCGATGTGTCCCGTGCAGACAATGTTCGCCGTGACCCCGAGCGCGTAAAGCGGCTGATGCGCAGCCTGAGCCGGCATCAGGGTACACAGGCATCGTTGGCTACCATTTATCAGGACCTGCAGGGCAACGATGACGGCTCACTCAACGAAGATACCATCGCCTCTTATATCAAGGCGTTGAAGCGCATTTTTGTAGTGGAGGATATGCCTGCTTGGAATCCCAATCTGCGCAGCAAGACGGCTGTGCGCACTTCCGATACCCGCTATTTTGTGGACCCGAGTATTGCGGTAGCCGCATTGGGCATTGGTCCGAAAGATTTGATAAACGATTTGGAGACTTTCGGACTGCTCTACGAGACCATGGCAGTACGCGACCTGCGGGTCTATGCAGAGGCTTTGGATGGTATGGTGTACCACTACCGTGACAAGAACAATCTGGAGTGCGATGCGGTCATTCATTTGCGCAACGGGCACTATGGATTGGTGGAAATCAAGTTGGGGGGCAGTGATTTGATAGAGCAGGGTGCTACTTCGCTCAAGACATTGGCACGGAAGATTGACACTACCCGTATGCCGGCACCCTCGTTTCTCATGGTGCTGGTGGGTGTGGGCAACTATGCTTACCGCCGAGAAGACGGTGTTTACGTGGTGCCTGCCGGTTGTTTGCGGAACTGATTTCAATCGGGGGGTATCAAAAGATTCTCTCGATGTTTACTCGGTAAGGTATCGGGATGTATAGAGGGAAAAATGCGTGAAAAATCGTCGGGGCAACCGCATGGCAACCTGCCTATTGTATTGTAAATAGTTGTAAATGCACACCGCTAACGGGAGGATAAGCGGTGGATAGCGGGAGGATAACGAATGATTACAATGTGCAAACACACACAATTGTTAAAATTATATACAATATTTACGGCTTAATCGTACTATTAACTCGAGAATGACTCGAGTTAATAGTAGTAATAGTTAATAATTAATAGTTAATGCAGGTAATGGTTAATGCTTGTATGGACAATGTTTAACTGAGGAAGTATAGCGGGAGAGTGGGAACGATTGGCATAAGGACTTGCGGGAGTGAGGATGATTTTGTAACTTTGTAGCCTTGAAGAGTTGCGCGGTGCGCGAATAAACTAATAAGGGAATATATGATGGATTGCGTGTTTCCAGAAGAAGGTGTCACATTCCGAAAGGTGAGAAGCGTCCGCTATTGGGTGGGCAATTTGGTTGTGAGTGCCTGTATTGTGTTTTTTGCTTTTGCATTTGTAGCATTTGTATGGAACAAGAAAGCAGAGGGGGATGCCGAGTTATTGCTACTATTAGGCGGCTTTATAGTATTTGCTCTGCTATTGTTGTGTTTTGGGCTGTATCAACGATTGCGTAAAATCAGGGAGTATATGACTATCAACAAGGATGGAATAATATGCTACTATTCAAATGATTACATATTTGTAAAACACGAAACCATACAACTATCGTGGAACGAAATAGTCTCTTGTCAGATAGAATCCGCATACGAAGGTCAATCGCATATATGGTTGTTGGAGATTTACCGCCACGGGAAAAAGAGACCTGCATGGTACAGGTCTATTGACATCTCGTATTTCCGCCCTTTGCGGACAATGACAGAAGCGATGAATTACTATTACCATTGGGCGGTAACGGAAGATAATAGCGTTGATAATCACGACATTATAGAGCCATTTACCATAAAAGACTGGCTATGCAAGCCTTTTTCGTTCAAGAGACGAGTTATCGGGTCGGGAGGACAGGATTTGTGAGTTCGGGAATAAATTCGTAACTTTGCCGCGAGAACGTAAACAAGTGCGTGGCAATTGTAAAAACAAATAGAAACTATAAACCCAATAGGTATGAAAGAAAGATTGACAATCATTGACTTTGTGGAGAAATATACGGCGATGTATGCCGACCATGTGTTTCTGCGCGAGAAGACAGATAATGTGTGGACCGAGACCACTTACGCCCAGACACGCGAGCAGGCACACCTGATAGGTGCCGGACTGATGGCGCTGGGTATGCAGAAAGGTGAGCGTGCGGCGTTGCTGTCCCAAGGTCGCAACCTGTGGGTGACGGGCGAACTGGGCATATTGTATGCGGGCGGCGTGAATGTGCCGCTGAGCATCAAATTAGCAGAGGCAAGCGATTTGCTGTTCCGTATCCAACACTCTGATGCACAATACATTATGACATCCGAGCAGCAACTGCCGAAGATACGCAAGATACTGCCCGAATGTCCCAACGTGAAGTACGTGATTGTGTTCGACAAATTGGACAAGTACGAGGACAGAGAGATAGGAATAGACCAGGTGATCGCCAAGGGCGAGTCGTTTCTCGCACACCACGGGAAGGACTTTGAGGAGCGATACAAGTCGGTAGGACCGGACGATTATGCGAACATCAGTTATACCTCGGGCACGACAGCCGACCCGAAGGGTATCCTGCTGACGCACCGCAACTACACCGCTAATGTGGAGCAGGCACGCTCTATCATCGGCGTGGAGCCCGATGATGTGATGCTGATTATATTGCCGCTGGACCACTGCTTCGCGCATGTGGCGGGATTCTATACGATGATGTCGTACTGCGGCAGCATAGCCACGGTGCCCGTAGGCAAGACCGCTATCGCGACACTGAAGAATATACCGCTGTCTATCAAGGAAGTACGTCCGATGGTGATGCTGTCGGTGCCCGCGTTGGCGCGTAACTTCCGCAAGAGTATAGAGACGAGTATCAAGCAAAAAGGCGCGATGGTGGAGAAACTCTATAACTTCGCACTCAACAACGCCATTAAATATAATAAGGAGTATTGGAACCGCGGCGGCAAGGATTTCTGGCGGAAACCGCTGGTGGACTTGTTCGACAAACTGATATTCAAGGCAGTGCGCGAAGGCTTCGGCGGACGAATGAAGTTCTTTGTGGGCGGCGGTGCGCTGCTGGACATCGAGTTGCAACGCTACTTCTGCGCAGTGGGTATGCCGATGTTCCAAGGCTACGGACTGAGTGAGGCGACACCTATTATCTGTGCCAACTCGACGGGACACGCCATCTTCGGTTCGAGCGGACGGATTGTGGCGGACTTGGATGTGAAGATATGCGACGAAGAGGGTAGGGAAGTGCCCGCAGGACAAAAGGGTGAGATAGTGATTCGCGGCGAGAACGTGATGGCAGGCTACTGGAAGAACCCCGAATCGACGGCGAAGACGATAGTGGACGGCTGGTTGCACACAGGCGATATGGGCTATGTGCGCAAAGACCACCCGGGGTATCTGTGGGTAGTAGGTCGCTTTAAGTCGCTGCTAATCAGTTCGGACGGCGAGAAATACAGTCCGGAGGGTTACGAGGACAGTCTGACCGACGGCAGCAAGTATATCGAACAGGTGGTGTTGCACAACAACCAAGACCCGTACACGATAGTGCTGATAGTGCCGAACAAAGAGGCGTTGCGCGAGTACGTGAAGGGCAAAGGGATGGACCCTGCGTCGCATGAGGGCAAACGCGCTATGCTGCAGAAGATTCAAGCCGAGGCAGACGAATACAAGAACGGCAAGTTTGCAGGTATGTTCCCCGAGATGTGGCTGCCGAAAGCCATTGCGGTGCTGCCCGAAGCGTTTACGGAGCAGAACCACATGGTGAACTCGACTATGAAGATAGTGCGCGGGAAAGTGGAGGAATACTACCAAGACCGCATTGCGTACGCCTACACGGCAGAAGGCAAGGATTTGTTCAACGAGAAGAATATGGCAGCCGTATAATGAGCAGGACAAAAAACATATTGCGGGCGATAATGTGTGTGTGCGTTGCCGTGTTGGCGGGATGCAAACACAGTACGGGACGCACGCTGACCTCTGCCACAGGGTCGGTGTACGAGTGCCTGGTGGTGATGCAAAACAATGCCTTGATGCAGGACGAGCGGAATGACATCAACCGCTACAGCCTTGTGGACGAAGCATCGGGCTATACGGAGCCAATAGCCACGACCTACGACCTGGTGAGTGCCGTGATGGCTGCGCCTATGCCTTGCCTGCCTCAGGTGGAGCCGTACTTCAAACTGACGCAGGTCTCCCCCTCGGCATTTGATGATATGCTGAAGCCCACGCGCAATATACTGTTTGTGGATATTGATGCGAGCCGTTATACGCAGACCAAAGCCAAGGTAAGCACTAACTACTGGTCGCAGCCGCAAGCCGTATATCGTGTGCAGACACCCTCGCAGGCTGAGTTCGTGGCGTACTGGTTGGCGCACGGAAGTGAGGTGAGGGACTGGTTTGTGGAGCAGGAGATACAGCGGCAGATGCGGTTTTATCGCGCCGGTACCAACAAGGAGGCACGTGCTATACTCGATAAGCAGATGCACTGCGATATGCTGGTGCCTGAGGACTATATGGTGATAATGGACACCGTATTGGCAATGCACAATGCACAATGCGCAATGAGCAATGACATGATAGAACAATCTGTGCGGTTGCTGTGGTGCTGCAACAGCAAAGGGACTATGCGTCGCGACTTGGTGGTGTATGCATATCCATATACCGACCCGCAGACCTTTACGGCGGAGTTCCTGAACAAGCGGCGCGATGAGGTGCTGGGGCGTGTGATAACCGCCACGGTGGAAGGCAGCAGAATGGGAACGGAGTATAAGGTGATTCCGCCAGAGATGCGTGAGATTAGCGTGCAGCGCGGGCAGTATGCCGCCGAAGTGCGCGGACTGTGGAAGATGCTGGGCGGTGAAGCCATGGGAGGACCATACATCAGTCTGACGCGCTTGGACCAGATGAACGGCAATGTGGTGACGGCAGAGGCGTTTGTATATGCTCCCGGACAAAAGAAAAGGACGGCACTGCGGCAGGCAGAGGCTATACTGCGCACGATGACACTGCCTGCGGACACCATTGCGCAATGACAGGGATAATCTATTATAATACCCATATATGAAATCTAATACAGAAAACAATTATCGTTACGTGACACCCGCTGAGGCGGTGAAGCACGTGAAAAGCGGCGACACGATTGTCGTGCAAGGTTCTACATCTATCCCGATGGTACTGTTGCGTGCCCTCACAGAGCGCGCTCCTGAGTTGAGAGATGTGAAGGTGATTTCGGGCTTTGGGGTCAGCCCCGAGGATGCTCCTTATGCCAAACGTGAGTTGATGGACTCGTTCCGTGCCTTGTGTATCTTTGTGCCGAACAACCTGCGCAAGGCTATGCGCGAGGGCGTGGCAGACACGATACCTGCATTCTTGGGGGAGGTGCCGTTCCTGTTCCGCAGCGGGCAAGTGCCGGTGGACGTGACGTTTCTCAACGTGAGCGAACCCGACGAGAACGGCTACTGCTCCTATGGCATATCGGCAGACATCGCTTTTTCGGGTGCAGAGTGCTCCAAGACCATCATCGCGCAGGTGAATAAGTATATGCCGCGCACGTTTGGAGACCCTGTCATCCATGTGAGCAAACTGACGGCGATGTGCCGTGGAGACGAGCCATTGGTGGAGGTGCCGACACCGGTGCCTACAGAGGTGGAGACACGTATAGGTAACTATATCGCCGAGCAGATACCCGATGGGGCTACGTTGCAGATAGGTGTAGGAGGTATTCCGAATGCCGTCATCAACGCGCTGCGCGACCATAAGCACCTCGGGCTGCACACGGAGGCTATCACCGATGGCGTGCTGCCGCTCATAGAAAAAGGCATTATCGACAACTCGCTCAAGAAGATACTCCCCGGCAAGTCGGTGGGCAGTCTGGTGCTTGGCTCTCGCCACCTGTATGACTATATGGATGGCAATGAGAACTTTGTTATCCGTGATGTGGCATGGACCAACGACCCGCAGAATATCCGCCAAAACCCGCGTGCGATGGCAATTAACTCCGCCATAGAGGTGGACTTGACCGGTCAGATTTGCGCCGACTCCATTGGTGATACCATCATATCAGGTGTAGGAGGACAGCACGACTTTATGTATGGTGCTGCGTTGTCAGAAGGCGGCAAGTGCTTTATCGCCCTGCCGAGTATGACCAACAAAGGCAAGTCGAAGATAGTGGCACATCTGGCTCCCGGGGCTGGTGTGGTAACCACTCGTTTTCAGGCGCAGTATATCGCCACGGAGCACGGTATCGTCTATCTGCGCAACCTGCCCCTGGCGGAGCGTGCGAAAGCCCTTATCAGCATAGCCGACCCGTCGGTGCGTGAGGACTTGGAACGCGCTGCGGTGGAGCGTTTCGGCATTGGCTTCCTGAGACTGAAGTAACAAGGTCCCGTGTCTGAAGGATGCGGTCGTATTAACTGTAAAAGAACTATATGGGGCATATTGACAAAGCCATATTACGCCGTAGCGAACTGCTGATGGGCGCGGATGTGATGGAGTGCATTGCTGACAAGCGCGTCATTATCTTCGGTGTGGGGGGCGTGGGGTCCTGGTGCGCCGAGTCGCTCATACGCTCAGGAATCACCCAACTGACTATCGTGGATTCCGACCGCGTCTGCATTACCAATATCAACCGCCAACTGATGGCAACTACGAAGACCGTAGGGCGTGTCAAGACGGATGTGCTGCGTGAACGGTTGTTGGATATCAACCCGAACGCACACATCACCGCCATACAAGGCATATACTCTGCAGAAATGCGTGAGCAGTATCACCTTGAGCAGTATGACTATGTCATTGATGCTATCGACTCGCTCAAGGACAAGGCTGACCTTATCCTTACTGCTACGCGCCTGAAGGGTGTCACGTTGTTCTCGTCCATGGGGGCTGCGCTCAAGATGGACCCCACACGTATCCATGTGGCTGAGTTCTGGAAGGTAACCGGTGACCCCTTGGCTCGTGCCCTGCGACAACGCTTCAAACGCGACAAACAGTTCCCCGCACACCGCTTCCTATGCGTATATAGCGATGAATTGCTTGCCAACAGAGGGGTCAATCACTCCTGCGGCACGGAGCATTGTATGTGCCCGAAAGTCTCGGATGCACGTATCCGTGAGTTGCAACAGACCGAGAAAAATGGGGCAATCTCACCATTGGGCAAAGCAGAACTCATAAATCACGAATGGTGTACCTCCAAAGCACAAATCAATGGTACGGTGGCGCATATCACTGCCATCTTCGGATTCACGCTTGCAGCACAAGTCATCCAAGACATCTATCGTCAACGCAGCACCGGACCAAAACAGAAAATACAAGCAGAGAACAACGAGAGGATAACGAGAGGATAGCGGGTCTATCGCGGGTCTGTCGCGGGTCTGTCGCGAGTGATTGGAGAACTGGCAGTGGAACTTATACCACTACAACACACTCCTGTTCCAACTCGGTGAAATCGCTTTTTTGTTGTTGATATTGTATTATTGCAGTATTTTGTGTAACTTTGCAGGCTAAACAAAGATGATTATAAACCGAAGACTATAACGATACAACTATGTACAAACCTACAGATAAGATGTGCGACCTGATGGGCGCATCGGGTAATAATGACTGTTTTGAGAACCAAGTATTGCAACTTATCAATCGTTTCGGACTGCCGCTTGGGGTAGGGGATAAGAGCATAGAAACAGTGTGCAAAGAGAACGGGGTGGATTGCGCCACCTTGTTGGCTGTGGTAAACTTTGCGACCCGGGAGAACTTCCGCAATGAAAATCCTATCGATGTGCCGACTTTGAGACGATACTTGGAGAACGCACATACGTATTTCCTTGAGTTTCAGTTGCCCCGTATTCGGCAAGAGTTGTTGGAAGCCATCAACCTTGCCGCCACGGACACGCAGATTCCGCTGCTGATAATCCGTTTCTTTGACGAGTACGTACAGGAGATACGTGCGCACATACAGCATGAGAATGACTTCTCTTTTGAGCACCATGCAACGGATGACCAACATGTTACGGCAAAAGCCATAGAGTTGAAGAACTTGATTATCAAGTACTACCCGCACTCCAAAGTGGAGGATGATAAGTCGCGCGAGCAGACACGCTTGCTCTATGCTGCGCTGCATGATATTTACCACTTCGAGAGTGAACTGGCGTTGCATTGTGCCATAGAAGACCAGATAATGATTCCTGCGTTGGCGAGTGGCGCAAAACAGCAGCAAACCAACGACAAGGAGGACAAAAATGTAGATGGCGAAGGGCTGTCCGCTCGCGAAAAAGAGGTGCTTGTACAAGTGGTTAAAGGACTGAGCAACAAGGAGATTGCCGATGTGCTTTGCCTCTCTACCCACACTGTGATGTCGCATAGAAAGAACATCGTGCGCAAACTGAATATCCACTCTACAGCGGGCTTGACGATATATGCGATAGTGAATGGCATAGTCAACCTCAATGACTTGGAGTCAACCATATAAATGTTGCGCAGGGTACTGAAATATATTCGGGACCATGAACTCCTCCACCGTGGCGACCGCGTGTTGGTGTGTGTGAGTGGCGGAGCGGATAGTGTGGCTTTGCTGGATGTGTTGCTGCGTGGTGGCTATGAGTGTGTGATGGCACATTGCAATTTTCACTTGCGTGGTGCAGAGAGTGACAGGGATGAGACGTTTGTGACGGAGTTGGCACGTAGCAGGGGAGTGCCTATGGTGTCGGTGCAGTTCAATACACAGATGTATGCGGCTGAACAGCACATCAGCATAGAAATGGCTGCCCGTGCATTGCGCTACGAGTGGTTTGACAGGATGGCACGTGCTAACATGTGCAGGGCGATAGCGGTGGCACACCATCAAAATGACCAGGCTGAGACGGTGCTGCTCAACTTGCTGCGCGGCACGGGCATACGAGGACTATGCGGCATGCGCCCCAAGAGCGACAACCCTGTGGTGGCAGAAGGCGTGCCTGTCATACGACCGCTGCTGTGTACCACGCGCGATTATATAGAGCATTACCTGCACGATATACGGCATATCGGTTGGGTAACGGACTCTACAAATACAGATACCAACATCCGCCGCAATGCCATCCGCGAACATTTGTCGCACTGCTCCAAGGCTGAGATAGAACATATAGCCGCCACGGCAGAAACTATGCAAGGGTATGTGGATAAGTTGGAAGGCAGAGATACTCGGGAACGGGGCAGGGTGGAACTGTACGAAGAGTTGCGTCCGTATCACTTTCCGCAGGTGGATGAGATATACGAAGCATTGCAGCGAGGGGAAGGCGGCAAGGTGTTTGTATCTCCTACCCATAAAGCCGAAATTAGAAAACGAAAAGTGGAGGTTACTCCTTTGCACGAACAAGAAGAGAAATGAGACATTTCGGCATCATAGGCAACCCATTAGAACACTCATGGTCGGCACAGTACTTTACGGAGAAGTTCCGAAAAGAGGGTATAGATGCGGACTATCGGCTACTGCCTATGGCAGATATACACGGTGTAGAAGAGGTGATGGATGTGTTGGACGGCATCAATGTAACGTTGCCCTACAAGCAAAGCATTATGGCGCATCTGACAGATATAGACAATACCGCACAATCAATAGGAGCCGTGAATGTGGTACGTGGCAGGAAGGGGTACAATACCGATTGGATTGGTTTTGTGGAGAGCCTCCGTCCTTTGCTGGCAAGTTCGGATAGACACGCTTTGGTGTTAGGGACGGGAGGCGTGAGCAGGGCGGTGCAGTATGGTTTGCGACAATTAGGAATGGACTGCCTGTTGGTGAGTCGCAATCCGTATGGTGAAGCGATAGCGTATGGGGAGATAGATGCAAACCTGTTGAATACATATACTGTAGTGGTGAATTGTACGCCATTGGGGATGTACCCGATAGTAGATGCTTGTCCGAATATCCCGTATGACTTGCTTGATGAGAGACATCTGCTGTTTGATTGTGTGTATAATCCCGAGCATACGCTGTTTCTCAGACGTGGGCAGGAGCAGGGGACACGCACGAAAAACGGGTTGGAGATGCTCCACTTGCAGGCGGAAGCCGCTTGGAAAATATGGAATGAATAAAAGTACTATATAATGATGAGAACAAACTATTGGCTTACAATGTTGGCAGTGTGTACGTTATCTACCGCACCGCTGCAGGCACAGCAATCACCTTTCGTGCAGGAAAACGAGTTGGCTGTTGTGTACTATATGCCCCTTACGCAGATTGCCATAACGATTGAATATGACGAGATTAGTATGCAACCCGGGGCATTCTATCAGTATGCAGAGCGGTATTTAGGTTCCAGAGATGTGATAACTGAAGCACAAACAGTGTACCAAATTACTAACATTATCACTAATACACGCACAGTTGCCGACACAGAACGTGCATACAAAGTATTGGCTCAACGCGGTGTAGAGTCGCAACTGTTGGCATTGACCGATGACGGAATCCTGTATGGTTACAATGTGCCGCCGCAGACGGCAGTACCTTATCCCTATAGACCGCTGTTGGCACGCGAGGTGATTACGCCTGAGTCTATGCCGCTATTGGAGGAGCAGATGTTGGCAAACTCAACGGCAAAGATGGCGGAAGGGGCTGCTAAGCAGATATATCACTTGCGGGAGACACGTCTCAACCTGCTGTCGGGCGATGTGGAGCATGCCCCCGCAGACGGACAGGCAATGCAATTGGTGATGAGTGAGTTAGACCAACGTGAGCAGCAACTGACCGCTTTGTTTGTGGGAAGCAAGACCATACAACATCATACCAAGACCATCTACTACACGCCGCGTGAGGATAAGCAGAATGAGATAATCTGCCGCTTCTCCAAATATGCAGGCGTAGTGGCTGCAGATGACTTGAGCGGCGAACCGGTATCGCTGACGATAGAGGGAAAGCAGCAGGTATTGGCTCCCATGAACGATAGTAAGAAAAATGGCAAGGAGCAACCCTCGCAGATTTACTACAACCTGCCGGGGAGTGCTACCGTGCATGTGGTGTGTGGAAATTCTCAAAGCGAAGAGACATTCGCCATAGCACAATATGGCGTGGCTATTCCGTTGGCTTTGGATTTGTTCACTGCAGACAAGATACCGCACATATATTTCAATACACAGACTGGTAACATATCATCCATACAGAAATGAAACGGACAACGTTATTGATAGCACTGTTTATATGGGGATATGTGGCGAGTGCGCAGGAACTGAAATGCACTGTGACGGTCAATTCGGATAAGGTACAGGGAAGCAACAAGTCTATGTTCACCACGCTACAACAATCGATGGAGGAGTTTGTTAACAATACCAAATGGACAAACTTGACTTTCCAAGACAAAGAACGCATAGAGTGTAGCATGATGCTCGTGGTATCTGCGGTGCAGGACAATGTTGTGGTGGGCGAACTGACGTGCCAAAGCCGACGACCCGTATTCGGAAGCAGTTACACAACGCCACTGCTCAACATCAAGGACAACAACTTCAATTTTTCTTACCAGGAATCGGACCGTATAGACTTCCAAGAAGCAACATTCACTACCAATCTAACGGCTCTGTTGGCGTACTATTGCTACCTCATAATAGGACACGATATGGACTCTTTCTCGCGGTTGGGCGGCACACCATTCTTTCAGATGTGTGAGAGCATTGTTACTTCGGCTCAGTCTGCGTCCTTGGAAACGGCAGAGGCTGTTGGGTGGAAAGCGTTTGATAGCAACCGTAATCGCTATGCCTTGATAAACAACCTGATGGACGAGGCTTTCAAGAAATATCGTGAATACTACTATGAGTACCATCGCCTTGGACTGGATGAGATGTCGGCAAATGTGGCGAATGCGCGTGCACGCATTGCAAGCGGCATCACTACCCTCAAAGAAGCGAACCGCGCACGTCCTGCAACCTATGTAATCAACGCATTCTTGGATGCTAAGTCAGACGAACTAATCAACATATTTCAAGGCGGTACGGACGCGGAAAAGAAGAGCGTGTATGAGACACTGGTGGATATCGACCCGACACGCCAGTCTGCCTATGACAAGATAAACAAGAAAGATTGACCGGCTTGCTGTGCGGAAGAAGATGACCGTTTGCAAGTATAGAAAAAATGTTGTACCTTTGCGAGACGTTTGGAATAACAAAGAATATGTGGATTAGTCGGTTGAAATATATGCTCTGCAATGTGCTGTCTGTTTGTATGGCACTCGTCTTGATGTCGTTTACTGTGGTGATAGATGCCGGACACGGAGGGCATGATGCCGGGGCCATCGGCAAGAAAGGCGTGCAGGAAAAGGACCTGAACTTGGAAGTCTCCAAACGCCTTGCTGCCAAAATTCAGGACAACTATCCCGATGTCAAGGTGGTGATGACGCGCACAACAGATGTGTTTCTGCCTTTGCAGTCGCGTGCAGATATAGTGAACAAGAACCACGCAGACCTGTTTATATGCATCCACACTAATTCGGCAGAGAATAGAAACGCTTGTGGCGCGGAGACATTTATCTTGGGAACTGACCGTATGGACGATAACTTGGACGTGGCAATGCGTGAAAATGCCGTGATGAAAATGGAAGAGGACCAAACGGTGTACCATGGCTTTGACCCCAACAGTATAGAGAGTTACATCATCTTCGAGTTGATGCAAAACCAATATATGGACAATAGCCTGTCCTTTGCCGAATTGGTGCAAAAGCAGTTTGTGGGTACCTTGCAGCGTGCTGACCGAGGAGTACGACAGGCTGCCTTTTGGGTGCTGCTCAAGTCCGCATGCCCCAGCGTATTGGTCGAGATGGGCTTCATCAGCAATGCCGAAGAAGAAAAATGGCTGGCAAGCGATGCCGGCAAAACAGATATAGTAAACGGCATTTTTCGTGCCTTTGAACAATACTACAAGAAATGAAACATGCAAGAGAAATCAAAGTAGGTGTGCTTGCCATCGTCTGTGCAGGCATCTTGTATTTCGGGTTTAATTTCCTGAAAGGTGTGAATATATTCTCACCGACTCGTTGCTATTTAGGGCAGTATGAGCGCGTCAATGGGCTGACGGAGCAGGCTCCCGTGTACATTCGGGGCTACAAAGTCGGATTGGTAGAGAGCATTCAGTACGACTTTACGCGTGATATGTCGTTTGTTGTGGCAGTGTCTATTGATAAAGGCATAGAGTTACCAAAAGGCACCCAAATGGCATTGGTGGCGGATGGTCTGCTGGGAGGAATGGCAATAGAATTGTGCGTCCCCAAAGAGGCTGACATAACGAGCCATGCGGTGTATCATCGCGGTGACACACTGCCAACCATTGTCGTACCGGGATTGTTGGATGGTTTGCAGACCGGGTTGCTGGCACACTTGGATAGCCTGATGCTGGAAGCAAATACTTTGGTGGCTTCGCTCAACAACGAGATGTCCGAGGGCAGCCTGCGTACCACGCTCCGGAATATCGAACGTATCTCGCACGACCTGACAATCAGCAGTCGCGACATACGTACACTGACGCACCAACAACTGCCGAATACCATAAGCAAAGTGGACTCCACTATGGCAGACCTACAAACCGTTGTGGCAAATATACGTGCTGCAGAACTGCAAAACACACTGCAGAAACTGGATGATGCCATCACTTCGGTCAACCATATCTTAACCACCGATTCGGGTACCCTTGGCGCCTTGCTTAATGACAAAGCCCTCTACGACAACCTCAACGGCGCACTTCGCGACCTTGATAATGCCGTACTCAACGTCGATACCGTGGTGATGTCGGTCAAGGCGCACCCCTGCATCAAAAAACGAATACAAAGAAAT
Organism: uncultured Bacteroidales bacterium; assembly: GCA_934725535.1. Taxonomy (GTDB): domain Bacteria; phylum Bacteroidota; class Bacteroidia; order Bacteroidales; family Paludibacteraceae; genus Colicola. The sequence continues at coordinate 17,061 of CAKVBV010000048.1, forward strand.
AACTAATTTTCCGAAAGTCTAATTAGGGAAATACCTTAAAAAATCCCTAACCGTGCGAATAGCAGTCGGTTAGGGATTTTTTGTGAAACAACACCTTGTGGAACGACTGCATATATTAGTTATGAGTTTCAGTGTGTTAGGTGTTGATAAACTACACATTTGTTTCAAAATCAAATGCTTATGTGTAACTGACTGAAAAAGGGCAGGATAGCAAAACACCAACAAAACCACACATAATCACCATTTGCCCAACTCAAAAATTAGCAGTACCTTTGCACTCGCTTTCGTCAAAAAACAGAGGTTATGCGCCCTTTCTGACGAGATATTACCGCAAATGGCAAAAGATGTAAACATATTGTGGGCTGAATGTCAGCAGATTTTGCGTGACAATCTATCGCAGAGTGCGTACCAAACGTGGTTCGCTCCCGTGCTTGCTTTGCAGTATGAAAACGAAGTCTTAGTGCTACAGGTCAAGAGCCAGTTCATCGTCGATTACATCGAAGACAACTACCTCGACTTGCTCTCGCGCGTGCTGCGTCGCGTATTTGGTCCGCAGGTGCAGTTGGAGTACCGCGTCATGGTGGCGGGAAGTGCTATTGATGTCCCCAGCGAACCATCAAAAGCCGCTGCTACACGCCAACGGATGCCGATGAGCAATACCAAGGAAGTGACTGCCAATCAGTGGGATACACAACTGAATACCCAGTACACCTTCGAGAATTTCATCAAGGGCGAACCCAACAAACTCGCGCGTGCTGCTGCGGTAGAGATTGCCAAGCAACCCGGCAAAACCATCTTCAATCCCCTATTCCTCTTCGGGGGAAGCGGCGTGGGGAAGACACACCTTGCCAATGCTATCGGCAACAAAGTCTGCGAACTCAACCCCGCTATGCGGGTACTCTATGTGGCTGCCAATACGTTCAAACTGCAATTCCAAGACGCTGTCAGCCGCAATCAAGTGCCGGATTTCCTGATGTTCTACCAATCGGTGGATGTCCTTATTGTGGACGACATACAGTATTTCGCCGACCTCAAGGGCACACAGGATACCTTCTTCCAGATTTTCAACTACCTCCAGCAGAGCCACAAGCAACTCATCCTGACTTCCGACCGCAGTCCGTTGGAGTTACGTGGCGTACAGGAACGCCTGCTATCCCGCTTCAAATGGGGATTGTCTGCGGAAATGACACGTCCTGACTACCAACTGCGCCGCGACATCCTCGCCTATCGTATGCGCCGCGATGGCATCAAACTCAGCGATGAGATTGTGGATTACATCGCCACCCACGTCACGGACAACGTGCGCGACCTCGAGGGTGTGCTGGCAAGCCTTATGGCTTATTCCACGCTCACCGACAGCCCCGTGGACATGGCTCTCACCGAAAAGGTGGTCGGACGTCTGGTCGAACTGCAGCCAAAGGCGTATGCCTCGTCCGACATCATCGCTGCCGTCTGCCAACAACTCAATGTCGCCGAACAGACCATCACTGCACGGACCCGCCAACGTGATGCCGTACGCGCACGAAATATCGTGATGTACCTCCTCAAGAAATACACTGACTCCTCTCTTTCCGAGATTGGCTCCTGCGTCCGCCGTGACCATGCCACCGTGGCGCACTCCCTCAGTACCATGGAGGACTGGCTGAGTTACGATGCTGTTTTGCGTCAGGATGTAGCCGCCATCGAACGCCGTATCCGATAAGAAAGAACGGAAATTCTTATAACTTCCTTGCATACTTTGCATATTTTATATACCTTTCCTCTATAAAAACATCGTAGTATAGTATGAATAAAGTGCAATTCCGTTCTCTAAATAGGAAAAAAGTTGAGAAAAGGGCACAAAATCCCCTACCCACGGCGAGTGGGGAGGGGTTGTAAAAAATGATACTTTCCTCTTCGAGTTGTTAACTCACGATATTGTTCATCTCCACCTACAGCCTTAGTTATTTTGCAAAACGAGGTCGAGCCATCACAAAGGTATTAACCTTACGTGTAGGTGGTATATATAGGACTGCAGTCCACAATGCAAAAGTACTGCTTTCCTGTGACATGTACAAATGCGTTTATATAAGCGTATCATTACTTGATGACTTCCACCAT
>CAKVBV010000049.1 GCA_934725535.1 uncultured Bacteroidales bacterium
AGGAGTATGTGAAGAGAGTAGAGAACAATACCATCACCGATGTCCTCACTGATTTCAAGGTGAAGGCGGGTGATGTGCTGGTGGGTATTCCCTCCACGGGTGTACACTCCAATGGCTTCAGTCTGGTGCGTAAGATTGTGGCAGACGCAGGACTTGACTTGCGCCGTGTCTATCCCGAGTTGGACGCAGAGAAGACACTCGGCGAAGTACTGCTTACCCCGACGCAGATATACGTGAAACAGGTACTGGACGTGATACACCAATTGGACGTACACGGCGTGGCACACATCACGGGCGGTGGTTTCGACGAGAATATCCCGCGTATCCTCGGCGAGGGGCAGGGTATCCTTATCAATGAGGGCAGTTGGACTATTCTGCCGGTGTTCCGCTGTCTGGAGCAATGGGGCAATATCCCCCACCGCGAGATGTTCAACATCTTCAATATGGGTATCGGTATGGTGCTGGCTATGGACGGGAGCGATGCGCAAGCGGCTATTGACATCCTGGCCAAGCATGGTCTCCACGCTACCGTTATCGGCAGTATTGTAGAGGGAAAGGGTGTAGAGATTAGAGGTTAGATGTTAGAAGTTAGAGAATGAAGCGTTTGGCAGTGTTTGCGAGCGGACGGGGTACCAACTTCGAAGCGATAGTGTCGGCATGCGATAGCGGTCGGCTGTGTGCCGAAGTGGTGCTGCTGGTCTGCGACCGCCCCGATGCGGAGGTGGTCGCACGTGCAGAGGTACATGGTGTGCCGTGCTTTGCATTCTGTCCGAAAGACTATGCAGCCAAAGCCGACTACGAGCGCGAGATAGTGGCACGCCTGCAACAGAGTGGGGTGGAACTCATCTGTTTGGCGGGCTATATGCGACTGCTGTCGGAGGTGCTGCTCAATGCCTACGAGGGACATATCATTAATATACACCCGTCGTTGCTGCCCGCATTCAAGGGCGCACACGCCATAGAGCAAGCACTGGCGTATGGTGTGAAAGTGTACGGCGTAACCGTTCACTATGTGGACGCTTCGATGGATGGCGGGCGTATTATCGCGCAGCAGGCTATCCCCTACGAGGGTAGCGACATCACCGAGTTGGAAACACGGCTTCACGCCATAGAACACGAATTATATATTCAAACAATAAACAAACTGATATGAGAGCATTAGTAAGCGTAAGCGACAAGACAGGATTAGTAGAGTTCGTACAGGGCTTGCAGCAGCACGGTTGGGAGATTATCGCCACGGGCGGTACGCAACGGCTGCTGGAGGACGCGGGCATACACACCATCGGTATTTCGGAGGTAACAGGCTTCCCCGAGATATGCGACGGACGTGTCAAGACCCTCCACCCGAAAGTGCATGGTGCGCTGTTGGCACGCCGCGACGAACCGTCCCACTTGCAGGCGCTCAAAGAGAACGGTATCGAGTTCATCGATATGGTATGCGTGAACCTCTATCCGTTCCGCGAGACGATTGCCAAAGAGGGTACCACTATGGCTGAGGCTGTCGAGAAAATCGACATAGGCGGTCCGTCAATGCTGCGCTCGGCTGCCAAGAACTGGAACGATGTAACGGTTGTTTGCGACCCCGCGGATTATCAGCGTGTCTTGGCTGAAATCGATGCCACGGGCAATACTACCCGTGAGACCCGTTTGCAGTTGTCTGCCAAAGCCTACACCCACACCGCCGAGTACGATATGTGTATCGCTACCTATATGCGCAAGGCGGCAGGGCTCAACGAGAAATTGTTCCTCGAGTACGACCTCAAGCAGAGTCTGCGCTATGGCGAGAACCCGCACCAGGACGCAAAGTTCTATGCATCGTTGGAACCCGTGCCTTTCTCGCTGGCTACTGCCAGACAACTCAATGGCAAGGAACTCTCATACAACAACATACAGGACGCCAATGCTGCCCTCAATATCGTGCGCGAGTTCGGCAACACGCCTTTCTGCGTAGGGCTCAAGCACATGAACCCCTGCGGTGCGGCTATCGGCAAAGACGTGGTGGAAGCGTGGACAAAAGCCTACGAGGCGGACAAGGTGTCTATCTTCGGCGGTATCGTGGCTACCAACTGCGAACTTACCCGTGAGGCGGCGGAACTGATGAAACCTATCTTCCTCGAGATTATTATGGCTCCCAAGTTCTCGGAGGGGGCATTGGAGGTACTCTGTACCAAGAAGAACCTGCGCCTTCTCGAAGTGAACATGACTGCCGACACTGAGCAGCGTATGCAGTATGTGTCGGTCAATGGTGGTCTGCTCGCACAGCATCAGGACACTACCACCGTTACGCTTACCAAGGATATGTGCGTTACGGAGTCCAAACCGACCGACGAACAGATGACCGACCTGCAGTTTGCATGGCGTATTGTGAAGCACGTGAAGTCGAATGCCATCGTGGTGGTGAAGAACGGTCGCACCTACGGCGTGGGTGCCGGTCAGATGAACCGTGTCGGTTCGGCGGCTATCGCACTCCGTCAGGCGGAGGAGACGCTCCGGGCAGAGGGCAAGGACATCCGCAAAGAGGGGCTCGTGATGGGTTCGGACGGTTTCTTCCCCTTCGGCGACAGCGTGGAGAGCGCAGCCGAGTACGGCATTGCGGCTATTGTCCAACCGGGCGGCAGCGTCCGTGACGAGGAGAGTATCACCGCTGCCGACAAGCACGGCATACCGATGCTTTTCACCGGAATGAGACATTTCAAACATTAACCTATCAGTCCCATTAGTCTTATTAGTCCTATTAGCCCTATGAAACAGGTTTTAGTAATCGGTGGTGGTGGCCGCGAGCATGCTATCGTGTATGCGTTGAGCCGCAGTCCGCAGGTGGAGAAGATCTATTGTGCCCCCGGTAATGCGGGTATCGCCGCTTTGGCGGAGTGTGTCGCTTTCAAGGACACCGATGTGGAGGGATTGCTGGCTTTTGCCAAAGACCATCGTATCGACCTCACCGTGGTGGGACCCGAAGCCGCTTTGGCGGCAGGCGTGGTGGACGCTTTCCGTGCTGCGGGACTGCCCGTCTTCGGGCATACCAAGGCGGCAACGCAGATCGAGTCGTCGAAGGAGTTTGCCAAGCAGATCATGACCCGCTACGGCATACCTACTGCCGCTTACCGCAGTTTCAACCGCTACGAAGACGCTATCGCCTACGTACGCACCCGCAATCAATATCCTATCGTGCTCAAATACGACGGTCTGGCAGCAGGCAAAGGGGTGGTCATTCCCGCCAATGAAGCCGAGGCGGACAAGGCGTTGCGTGATATGCTGGTCGGTGAGGAGTTCGGCAAAGGAAAGGTGGTGATAGAGGACTACCTGACAGGTCCCGAGTTCTCGTTTATGTGCTTTGTGTCGGGCGAGCGGGTGTATCCTATGCCGCTGGCGCAAGACCACAAGCGGGCGTACGACGGCGACAAAGGTCCGAACACGGGCGGTATGGGCGCTTATACACCGCTGCCGTTCATCACCAAAGAGGACGAGGCGTTTGCCCTCCGCCATATATTGCAGGCGACTGCCACGGGTATGGCTAAAGAAGGGTTGCCTCTGTCGGGCGTGCTGTACGGCGGACTGATGAAGACCCCGCAAGGCATACAGGTGATAGAGTTCAATGCCCGTTTCGGCGACCCCGAGACCGAGGTGGTGCTACCGCTATTGGACAGCGATGCGTACGATGTGTTCTATGCCATTGCTACGGGTGGCGAACTGAAGGAGGTGCGTTGGCACGAGAAAGCCACCGTGGGCGTGGTGTTGGCGTCCAAGGGCTACCCTGCGCACTATGACAAGGGCTATCCCATTACCGGTACGGAGAATTTCGACGGACTGATTTTCCACATGGGTACCCGGTCGGAGAATGGTCAACTGCTCACCAACGGCGGACGCGTGATGATGTGTATCGCCACAGGCAAGGACATCGCCGAAGCGCAGCACAAAGTCTATCAGGAGATAGAAAAGATACATTGTGATAACTTGTTTTACAGAAAAGATATAGCCCATCAAGCATTATGATAATAGACGGAAAACAGATAGCCCAGTCGCTCAAAGACGAAATGCGTGAAGAAGTGCTCCGACTGCGTGCTCAATATGGTCGTGCACCCCGCTTGGAGGTCATCATCGTGGGCAACAATCCTGCTTCGCGATCGTATGTACGCGGGAAAATCAAAGCCACCGAGTATTGTGGCTTCGACGGCGAACTCGTCGAACTGCCCGAAGACGTGCAGGAGAGCGTGTTGCTTGGCGAGATAGACCGCCTCAACCGCGACAACGGTGTGGACGGTATCCTCGTGCAACTGCCTCTGCCCAAGCATATCGACGAGCAGAAAGTAATTGATGCTATCTCGCCGGAGAAAGATGTGGACGGTTTCCATCCCGAGAACGTGGCACGCCTGTGGCTCAATCAGGATTGTATCCTGCCCTGTACGCCGAAGGGTATCATCGTGCTCTTGGAGAAAGCGGGTGTGCAAATGGCAGGCAAACACGCGGTGGTCGTAGGGCGCAGCAATATCGTGGGCAAGCCTGTAGCCAAACTGCTGCTTGACAAGAACTGCACCGTTACCATAGCACATTCGCGCACGCAGAACCTGCCCGCGCTGTGTCGTGAGGCGGATATCCTTGTGGCGGCGGTAGGGCGTGCCAAGATGATTACCGCCGACTATGTCAAACCCGGTGCGGCGGTCATCGATGTGGGTATCAACCGTACCGAGGACGGACACCTCGTGGGCGATGTGGACTTCGATGCCGTCAAGGACATCGCAGGTTGTATCACGCCTGTCCCCGGTGGCGTCGGACCTATGACCATCACCATGCTGATGCAAAACACGATTGAGTGTTTCCGTCGTCGCTCTGCAATTCATAATTCATAATTCCTCATTCATAATTATCCAATGCTTTTTGGAACTCCCCTCACTCCCGTTGCCACCCGCGCTCTGTTGCTCGGTTCCGGCGAACTCGGAAAAGAAATAACCATCGAACTGCAACGCTACGGCGTGGAAGTGATTGCGTGCGACAAGTACGCCAATGCCCCTGCTATGCAAGTGGCACACCGCAGCCATGTCTTCAATATGCTGGACGGCGTGGCGCTCCGCCGTGTGGTGGAGCAGGAGCAACCTGCGCTTATCATCCCCGAGGTGGAGGCGATAGCCACACCCACTTTGGTGGAACTCGAGAAAGAGGGCTATCGTGTTATCCCCACAGCCCACGCTGCTTTCCTCACGATGAACCGTGAGGCGATACGCCGTTTGGCAGCCGAAGAACTGCATATCCCTACTGCGCGGTACGAGTTTGCCGACAACTATGAGCAGTTCCTCGCAGCCGTGGAGCATATCGGTTTGCCGTGCGTGGTCAAACCTGTCATGTCCTCGTCCGGACACGGTCAGTCCACTATCAAAACAGAGTCGGACATCGAGCCTGCCTGGCACGTGAGCCAGGAGGGCGGTCGTGCAGGAGCAGGGCGTGTCATTGTCGAGGGGTTTGTCCGTTTCGACTACGAGATAACGCTCCTTACCGTGCGCCATTCGGGCGGAACGCTATTCCTGCAGCCGATAGGGCACCATCAGGTGGACGGCGACTATCGCGAGTCGTGGCAGCCGCAGGCTATGTCCGTTGAGGCACTGGCACAAGCGCAGGACATTGCCCGCAAGATAACCGGCGCACTCGGCGGCTATGGTATCTTCGGCGTGGAGATGTTCGTTTGTGGCGACAGGGTCATCTTCTCCGAGGTCAGTCCGCGTCCGCACGACACGGGTATGGTTACGATGATTAGCCAGGATCTCTCGGAGTTCGCTCTCCATGCGCGGGCGGTACTCGGTCTGCCGATACCTGAAGTGCGTTTCTTGGGTGCGTCTGCGTCCAAAGCGATTGTTATTGAGGGCAACGGTACGGAGGTCGTTTTTTCGGGGTTGGAGAAAGCCTTGTCAATCCCCGGTGTGCAGGTGCGCCTCTTCGGCAAACCCGAAGTCTGCGGACACCGCCGCTATGGTGTCGTCCTCGCTACGGACGAGACCGTCGAAAAGGCACTCGCCAAAGCCGAACGAGCCTACAGCGAAATCAGTTATACCGTTAAAGACAGACCTTCAATGTATGGGCTGTCGCCTTACCATTACCCTACCACTCATATAGGATGTATATAGAAAGTATAGGTGATTGATAGGTGATTAATAGGTGATTAATAGGTGATTCCCGATAGGATACCATAAGGCAGTGTGGGGACGACGCGTCCCGCGTCGTCGAAAGAAACCGTTTTTGCTCTGTTTTCTTCTATTTTTCTTGCCGCCCTGCGGCATAGGGTACCCAAACAAGAATATAACAAACCAACCATAATGATAGATCGTTATTCGCGCCCACAGATGCGCAAAATCTGGACAGAAGAGAATAAGTTCAACGCTTATCTCGAAGTGGAAATACTGGCAGCCGAGGCATGGAGTACGCTTGGGGTAGTGCCCAAAGAGGACGTGGCTCTGCTGCGGGAGAAGGCAACCTTTGATGTGAACCGTATTCACGAGATAGAGGAGGTTACGCGCCACGATGTGGTGGCATTCACGCGTGCGGTGAGTGAGTCGTTGGGCGAGGAGCGCAAATGGGTACACTACGGACTGACCTCCACCGATGTGGTCGATACCGCCAACGGCTACCTGCTCAAGCAGGCGAACACCATACTGCGTGCCGACCTGCAGTCGTTTATGGAGGTGCTGCGCCGCCGTGCCCACGAATTCAAATACACACCCGTCATCGGACGTACCCACGGTATGCACGCCGATGTAACCTCTTTCGGCTTGAAGTGGGCGTTGTGGTACGAGGAGATGAAACGTAATCTCGCCCGTTTCGAGATGGCTGCCCGCGGAGTGGAGGCAGGCAAGTTGTCGGGCGCGGTGGGCAACTATGCCAATATCCCGCCCGAGATACAGGAGTACGTGTGCGAGCACCTCGGTATCGAGTCGGCGGCTATTGCCACCCAGGTATTAGGGCGCGACCGCCACGCTTTCTATATCGCCACGCTGGCGGTGATTGCGGGTACACTTGAGCAAATGGCTCTTGAGGTACGCAATATGCAGCGGCAGGAGGTGCGCGAGGTGGAAGAGGCGTTCCGCAAAGGGCAGAAAGGTTCGTCCGCTATGCCCCACAAGCGCAATCCTATCTCGTCGGAGAATATCTGCGGTTGCGCCCGCGTGATGCGCGGATATATGTGCACCGCAAGCGAGAATATCGCCCTGTGGCATGAGCGCGACATCTCCCATTCGTCCACCGAGCGTATCGTGTTGCCCGATGCCACGATGCTTCTCGACTATATGCTTTCGCGCTTCGAGGGCGTGCTGGCTAATCTGGTGGTGTATCCCGAGAATATGCTCCGCAATATCGGTCTGACCCACGGAGCCATCTTTGCGCAGCGTGTGATGAACGCGCTCATAGAGAAGGGCTTTGTGCGCGAGCAGGCATACGACTTGGTGCAGCCGGTGGCTATGCGCACCCTGATGGAGGGCGGCGAGATGCAGGACAACCTGAAGAAAACACCCGAGGTGATGGCGCATCTGAGCGAGGCGGAAATCGACAACTGCTTCACGCTCGACTATTATATGAAAAACGTCGATTATATCTTCAACAAAGTAGGCATTTAATTTTTTCGGTATGAAAAAAGCAGATATTCTTTTAGGGCTCCAATGGGGCGACGAGGGCAAAGGCAAGGTGGTCGATGTGCTCACCCCGCGTTATGATGTTGTGGCTCGTTTCCAGGGCGGTCCCAATGCAGGGCATACCCTTGAGTTCGACGGACAGAAGTACGTGCTTCGCAGTATCCCGTCGGGTATCTTCCAAGGCGGCAAAATCAACATCATCGGCAATGGCGTGGTGCTTGATCCGTTGCTGTTTATGAAGGAGGCGGAGGAACTGGCGCAGTCGGGACATCCCCTCACAGAGCGTCTTTTCATCTCCAAGAAAGCGCACCTTATCCTGCCTACCCACCGCCTTCTTGACAAAGCCAACGAGGCGGCGAAAGGCAAAGCAAAAATCGGTACTACGGGGAAGGGTATAGGCCCCGCTTATACCGACAAGGTCAGCCGTAACGGTCTGCGCGTGGGCGATATTTCGGAGAATTTTGATGAAAAATATGCCGTAGCGCGTCAGCGTCATATCGAGATGATTGAGGCACTCAACCATACCGCCCTCGAGAAAGGCGGCGAACCTGTTTCTCTCGAAGGTTTGGAAGCCCTCGAGGCGGAATGGATGCAGGGCGTGGAGTACCTCCGCCGTTTCCGTTTTATCGACAGCGAGCATTTTGTCAACCGTTGTCTCAACGAGGACAAATCCATCCTGTGCGAGGGCGCACAGGGGTCGCTCTTGGATGTGGACTTCGGCTCCTATCCGTTCGTTACTTCCTCCAACACCATCTGTGCGGGGGCTTGTACGGGTCTCGGACTCGCTCCGAGCCGTATCGGTGAGGTGTACGGTATCTTCAAAGCCTATTGCACCCGCGTCGGATCCGGACCATTCCCTACCGAACTGTTCGACGAGACAGGTGCCAAGATACGCGACCTCGGGCACGAATACGGTGCCGTTACGGGGCGTGAGCGCCGCTGCGGTTGGATCGACCTGGTCGCTCTCCGCTACACGATTATGCTCAATGGCGTTACCCAACTTATCATGATGAAATCCGATGTCCTCGACTCGTTCGAGACTATCAAGGTTTGTACGGCATATAAGATCAACGGTATGGAGACCTGTGAGTTCCCGTTCTCTATAGAGAGCGGGGTGGAACCCATCTATGTCGAACTGCCCGGCTGGAAGCAGGACCTTACCGCCTGCCGCCGCGAAGACGAACTGCCCGAGGCATTCCGCAACTATGTGGCTTTCCTCGAGCGCGAACTGAAAACGCCTGTCAAGATTATCTCTGTCGGTCCCGACCGTGAAGCAACCATTATCCGATAAGTATATATGGAACCTCTGAAACACGAGTGCGGTGTGGCGATGGTGCGCCTCCTCAAACCGCTCTCTTTCTATCAGCAGAAATACGGCACATGGCAGTACGGACTCAATAAGTTGTACCTGCTTATGGAGAAACAGCACAACCGCGGTCAGGAGGGTGCGGGGTTGGCGTGCGTGAAGATGCAGGCTGAAGCGGGCGAGGAGTTTATCTACCGCGAGCGTGCCTTGGGCAGCGGTGCTATCACCGAGATCTTCGCCAATGTGCAGAAACAGATGGCGGAGTTCGACCCCGCTATGCTGCGTGATGCCGACTATGCCGCACGCTACGTGCCGTATGCCGGCGAGATGTATATGGGACACCTCCGCTATTCCACCACGGGCAAGAGCGGTATCTCGTATGTCCATCCTTTCCTGCGCCGCAACAACTGGCGGGCGCGCAACCTCGTTATGTGCGGCAACTTCAATATGACCAATGCCGACGAGGTCTTTGCGCACCTCAAATCGTTGGGGCAGCACCCGCGTATCAACTCCGATACCTATGTGTTGTTGGAGCAACTCGGACACCGTCTCGACCGTGAGTCCGAGCGCGTCTATGCCGAGGCGAAGCAAGAGGGTTTGACGGGTATGGCAATAACGCAGTACATCGAGCAGCATATCAATGTCGCCAATATCCTCTCCGACTGCAGCCCGCTCTGGGACGGCGGTTATGTGATGTGCGGTATGACGGGCAGCGGCGAGTGTTTCTCTATGCGCGACCCGTGGGGCATACGTCCCGCGTTCTATTTCCGCAACGACGAAGTGATGGTGCTTGCCAGCGAGCGTCCCGTCTTGCAGACGGCTTTCAACGTGCCTATCGACGAGGTGCACGAACTCCTGCCCGGGCAGGCAATCATCGTCTCCAAGTCGGGCGATATACGTCTCCGTCAGATACTTGAGCCGCGCCGCTTGCAGGCATGCTCTTTCGAGCGTATCTATTTCTCCCGCGGGTCGGATCGCGACATCTATCTCGAGCGCAAACAACTCGGTGCCAGCCTGGTGCCGCGTGTCTTGGAGAGTATCAACCACGATGTGGAGAATACCGTTTTCTCCTTTATCCCCAATACGGCGGAGGTGGCATACTATGGTATGACCGACGAGGTGCAACGCCTTACGGGCAAGCCTGTCCGCCGCGAGAAAGTGGTATGGAAAGACATCAAACTGCGCACGTTCATCACCGAGTCCAACTCCCGCAACGACCTTGCCGCACACGTCTATGACATCACCTACGGCACCGTCCGTCCGCATATCGACAACCTCGTGGTCATCGACGACTCTATCGTCCGCGGTACCACCCTGCGTGAGTCGATCATTCGTATTCTCGACCGCCTGCAGCCTAAGAAGATCGTCTTTGTCTCCTCGTCGCCGCAGATTCGTTATCCCGACTATTACGGTATCGATATGGCGCGTTTCTCGGAGTTCATCGCCTTCAAGGCGGCTATCGCCCTCTTGCGCGACCGCGGTATGCAGAGCCGTATCGACGAGGTATATCAACTTTGTCTTCGTCAGCGTGAGGCAATGGACAACGGATTGCCCAAGGAGCAGTACCGAAACTATGTCCGTATGATATACGAACCGTTCTCCGACGAGGAAGTGTCCGCCAAGATGGCTGAACTGATGCGCAGCCCCGAGGTTACCAGCCCCGTGGAGATTGTCTTCCAGACTATCGGCGGCTTGCACGAGGCTTGCCCCAACCACCCCGGCGACTGGTATTTCTCGGGCGATTATCCCACTCCGGGCGGTCTGCGCCGCTTGAACCAGGCATTTATTGACTATGTAGAAGAATCCGTATCACAGTTTTAAGAACCAACTTATAATACAATATAATGAGTAAAGCAATTCTGCGTCTCTCCGACGGCTCCGAGTTTATCGGCACCTCGTTTGGCTACGAGGGCTCGGTTTCGGGCGAAGTGGTGTTCAACACCGCTATGTCGGGCTATCCTGAGTCGCTCACCGACCCCTCCTATGCGGGGCAGTTGATGGTGCTCACCTATCCGCTTGTCGGCAACTATGGTGTACCGCCTTTCACGATGGAAACCAACGGTCTCGCTACGTTTATGGAGTCCGACCGTATCTATGCTTCCGCCATTATTGTGTCGGAATACAGCGGTGCATACTCTCATTGGAATGCCGTAGAGTCGTTGGGCGACTGGCTCCGCCGCGAGCATATCCCCGGTATCACGGGTATCGACACCCGCGCCCTGACCAAACTGCTGCGCGAGCATGGTGTGATGATGGGTACTATCTCTATCGAGGGCTGTGAGGACGCACCCGAGGCGCAATACGAGGGCATCAACTTCGTGGACAAGGTCTCCACCAAAGAGGTCATTCGCTATGCACCCGCCGTGCAGGTAGAGGAGACACCCAAACGGGTTGTCTTGGTGGATTGCGGCGTGAAACACAATATCATCCGTTGCCTTATCCGCCGCGGTGTGGAGGTAATCCGTGTGCCGTGGAACTACGATTTCAACACGCTCGATTTCGATGCACTCTTCCTGTCCAATGGTCCGGGTGACCCCGATACATGCTCCGCAGCCGTGGAGAATATCCGCCGTTTTATGGACATCGAACTGGCAAAAGCCGACCCCGCCGATGTGCGCCCGCTGATGGGTATCTGTATGGGCAACCAACTGCTTGGAAAGGCGGCCGGGGCTACGATCTACAAACTCAAGTACGGTCATCGCTCCCACAACCAGCCCGTGCGCCAGGTGGGTACCGACCGCTGTTTCATCACTTCGCAGAACCACGGTTATGCCGTTGATACCACTACGCTTTCGCCCGACTGGGAACCGCTGTTTGTCAATATGAACGACGGCTCCAACGAAGGTATCCGCCATCGCTCGCTTCCGTGGTTCTCGGCGCAGTTCCACCCTGAAGCCTGCTCCGGCCCCGTGGATACCGAGTTCCTCTTCGACGACTTTGTAAAGCGGGTGCGGGGTGTATTCTAAATAGCCCATACGGGAAAAACACGGGTGGATGTCCTGTGGATAGCAGGTGGATAGCCTGTGCAAACCGTCAAATTGTAAATCGTAAAATCGTCAAATCAAAGTATGAAATTAGACAACATAAAAAAGGTTCTTGTTCTCGGTTCGGGTGCACTCAAGATCGGTGAGGCGGGCGAGTTCGACTATTCGGGTTCGCAGGCGCTCAAAGCCCTGCGCGAGGAGGGGGTAAGCACCGTGCTTATCAACCCCAATATCGCTACTGTCCAGACCTCCGAAGGCGTGGCGGACAAGATTTATTTCGAACCCGTTTCGCCCTATTTCGTCGAGAAAGTCATCGCCAAAGAGCGTCCCGACGGTATTCTGCTCTCCTTCGGCGGGCAGACAGCCCTCAACTGCGGCGTGGAACTCTATCGCACGGGTGTCCTCGACAAATACGGTGTGCAGGTGCTCGGTACGCCTGTCCAGGCGATTATTGACACCGAGGACCGCGAACTCTTCGTCGAGCGGCTCAACGAGATTGGGGTCAAGACCATCAAATCGGAGGCGTGCGAGTCTATCGAGGCGGCACGCAAGGCGGCTTCCGACCTCGGCTATCCCGTCATCATCCGTGCGGCGTATGCTCTCGGCGGACTCGGATCGGGCTTCTGCGACAACGAGGACGAACTCAACACACTTGCCGAAAAAGCCTTCTCTTTCTCGCCCCAGGTGCTGGTCGAGAAATCGCTCAAAGGCTGGAAAGAAATCGAGTATGAGGTGGTGCGCGACCGCTACGACAACTGTATCACCGTCTGCAATATGGAGAATTTCGACCCGCTCGGTATCCATACGGGTGAGTCTATCGTTATCGCCCCCTCGCAGACGCTCACCAACGCCGAGTACCACAAACTCCGTGCGCTGGCTATCCGTATCATCCGCCATATCGGTATCGTGGGCGAGTGCAACGTCCAGTATGCTTTCGACCCAGAGAGCGAGGACTATCGCGTCATCGAGGTCAATGCCCGCCTCTCGCGCTCCTCGGCACTGGCGTCCAAGGCTACGGGCTATCCGCTCGCTTTCGTGGCTGCCAAACTCGGTATGGGCTACGGGCTGTTCGAACTCAACAACAGCGTCACCAAGACCACGCCCGCGTTCTTCGAACCCGCACTCGACTATGTGGTCTGCAAGATTCCCCGTTGGGACTTGTCCAAGTTCCGCGGTGTCAACCGCGAACTCGGCTCGTCTATGAAGTCTGTCGGCGAGGTGATGGCTATCGGGCGCACTTTCGAGGACGCTATCCAGAAAGGTCTCCGTATGATAGGACAGGGTATGCACGGTTTCACCGAGAACAAAGCCCTCCACGTGGACGACCTCGATGCCGCCCTCTCCGCCCCTACCGACAAGCGTATCTTCGCTATCGCACAGGCTATGTACGAGGGCTATTCCATCGACCGTATCCATACCCTCACGCGTATTGACCGCTGGTTCCTCCAGCGTCTCGACAATATCATTCAGACCGATGCCCGCTTGCGCCGTGTCGAGTCGCTCGACCATCTGAGTGCCGACCTTCTCCGCCATGCCAAGCAGCAGGGTTTCTCCGATTTCCAGATTGCCCGCGCTATCGGTCTCGGTCAGAAGATGGATATGGACTCTGCCGTCCTCATGCTCCGTACCTACCGCAAGTCTATCGGTGTCCTGCCCGTTGTCAAGCAGATAGATACCCTCGCTGCCGAATATCCGGCGCAGACCAACTACCTCTATCTTACCTATTCGGGTACGCAGTCCGATGTGCACTATGTGGGCGACCACCGCTCTATCATCGTCCTCGGTTCGGGTGCCTACCGTATCGGCTCCTCTGTAGAGTTCGACTGGTGCGGTGTGCAGGCGTTGCAGACTATCCGCAAAAACGGCTACCGCTCGGTGATGATCAACTACAACCCCGAGACCGTCTCCACCGACTATGATATGTGCGACCGTCTCTATTTCGACGAACTCACTTTCGAGCGCGTGATGGACATCATCGAACTCGAGAACCCCTTTGGTGTCATCGTCTCCACGGGGGGGCAGATACCCAACAACCTCGCCCTCAAACTCGATGCACAGCGTGTGCCTATCCTCGGTACCTCGGCGCAGTCTATCGACAATGCCGAAGACCGCGACAAGTTCTCCGCCATGCTCGACCGTATCGGCGTTGACCAGCCCGAATGGAGTGCCCTCACTTCGATGGACGATGTGCAGCGTTTCATCGGCAAGGTCGGTTTCCCCGTCCTCGTGCGCCCCTCCTATGTCCTGTCCGGTGCCGCTATGAACGTCTGTTCCAATCAGGAGCAACTCACCAAGTTCCTCCAACTGGCGGCGAATGTCTCCAAGCAGCACCCTGTGGTCATCTCCAAGTTTATGCTCAATACCAAAGAGGTGGAGATGGATGCCGTGGCGCGTGACGGCGAGATTATCGCCTATGCTATCTCGGAGCATGTCGAGTTCGCAGGCGTCCACTCGGGCGATGCCACTATTATGTTCCCTGCGCAGAAACTCTATGTCGAGACCGTCCGCCGTATCAAGAAAATCTCGGGGAATATCGCCCGCGAACTCCATATCTCCGGACCGTTCAATATCCAGTTCCTCGCCCGCGACAACGAGATTAAGGTCATCGAGTGCAACCTCCGTGCTTCGCGCTCTTTCCCCTTCGTCTCCAAGGTACTGAAAATCAACCTTATCGACATCGCTACGCGCATCATGCTTCATCTGCCGGTCGAGAAACCCGCCAAGTCGCTTTTCGACTTCGATTATGTGGGTGTCAAAGCCTCGCAGTTCTCCTTCAACCGTCTCCAGAATGCCGACCCCGTCCTCGGTGTCGATATGGCTTCTACGGGTGAGGTCGGCTGCCTCGGCGAGGACGCCAACCATGCCCTGCTCCAGTCAATGCTTTCCGTCGGGCAGCGTATTCCCAAGCAGTCGGTGCTGTTCACTATCGGCGGCGCGAAGAACAAGGTTGCCCTACAGGAGGCGGCACGCCAACTCGTGGAGAAAGGCTACACGCTCTATGCCACCCCCGGCACCAAGCGTTTCTTCGACGAGATAGGCGTACCCGTTACGCTCGTCTATCACCCCCACGACAAGGATATGCAGCCGCAGGCGCTCGACCTCATGCACGCCCACAAGATTGATATGGTTGTCTCTATCCCCAAGGACATCGTCTCCGACCCCTCGCAGGACAAGTCGTACCCCGTCCGCCGTGCCGCAGTCGATTTGAACATCCCCTTGCTCACCAACCCGCGTCTGGCTGCTGCGTTCATCAACGCTTTCTGCACCATTCGCCTCGACGACCTCGACATCCGCTCATGGGATGAATATAAATAAACAGACCCCCTCCAACTCCCCCCTTCAAAGGGGGAGGGCTCAGATACTCTGAATCCCCCTCCTCTGAAGGAGGGGTTAGGGGAGGTCCTCTAAATAATTAAATAATGAACGCATTAACTCAAACCTCTTTCTCGTTCCTCAGTCAAACGGGAGTGTACCATGGTAAGGTACGTGATGTCTATTTCCTCGGTCAGAACCTGCTCTGCATGGTGGCTACCGACCGTATCTCGGCTTTCGATGTGATTCTGCCGGAGGGTATCCCCTACAAAGGGCAGATTCTCAACCAGATAGCCGCCAAGTTCCTCCGCGACACGGCGGACATCGTGCCCAACTGGCTCCTCGCTACCCCCGACCCGATGGCGTCGGTCGGTCTCCGCTGCGAGGGCTATCCTGTGGAGATGATTGTCCGCGGCTACCTCTGCGGCAGCGCATGGCGTGCCTACAAATCGGGTGTCCGTCAGATTTGCGGTGTCCGCCTGCCCGATGGTATGCGCGAGAACGAAGCCTTCCCCACGCCTATCATCACCCCCACCACCAAAGCCGAAATCGGTACCCACGACGAGGACATCTCGCGCGAGGAGATTATCGCCCGCGGACTGGTGCCTGCCGACGAGTATGCGCAAATCGAACAGTACGCCCTGGCGCTCTTCCGCCGCGGTCAGGAGATTGCCGCCAAACACGGCTTGATTTTGGTCGATACCAAGTACGAGTTCGGTAAGTACAACGGCAAGATTCTGCTTATGGACGAGGTGCATACACCCGACTCCAGCCGTTATTTCTATGCCGACGGCTACGAGGAGCGTTTCCGCAACGGCTTGCCGCAACGCCAACTCTCCAAGGAGTTTGTCCGTGAGTGGCTGATGTCCGAGGGCTTCCAAGGCAAAGAGGGGCAGCAAGTCCCCGAGATGACCCCCGCCATCGTTGCCGGCATCACCGACCGCTACATCGAACTCTACGAGCACATCACCGGCGAGAAATTCGTCAAATCGGACGCCTCCGCTGCTTCGGCAACGTCTCTCACCCCCGCCACCCTCGCTGCCCGCATCGAGTCCAATGTCTCCGCCTACCTCAAAACTATTTGATTAGGTAATAAGTAATAGTTAATACTCCTCCATCTCAAAAGGGTGGGGGAGTTTTTGTTCTCGTTACTGCTTGCTCACAGTCCATTCTGCTTCTCTATTAGCCACATTAGTCTCATTAGTCTTATTGCCTTATTAGCCCTGTCTCTCCCCCCCCCTTGAGGTGAAGGGAATGCCGCCTTATTGCGGATTTTCGAATGATGCCCTGTGGACATCATTGAACTCCTTATCGTCTCGCGTCGTTAATTGCCCGCAGGGCAGTCCGTTAACGGCTCATTGACGGCAGTTAGCGGAGAATGGTTTTGTGAAAATTAATGGCTAATTCGTGGTTAATTATATGTTTCTCAATGTGATATGGGAATTAATGGAGTGTCATGCCTGCTTTCTCAAATCGTACATCGTACATTCGTAAATCGTAAATACCCGCTGTTCCCCCGCTGTTCCCCCGCCGACCTCACGCCGACAACTACGGTATTTTTACGGTTGATACACGGTAGATATACGGTAGATACACGGTAGATAATCGGTTTATTTAGCGAATCCGACCGTACCCATACAATACTCTCATCGTCCCCTTGCCCATATCATAAATAATTTGTAACTTTGCAACCCAATACTAACATCTCATAAATATGGCACGCACCACACTCTCTCATCCTTTCGACACCATGTCGGGCAAACTCACCCGCGCCGACAAAGTCATTCTCCGCACCCGCAACGGCAATACCCATGCCTATGCCATCCGCAATCCCTACCGTGGACCTGTCGCCCCCACGCGCCAACGCACCTTGGATGCTTTCGCATCGGCGGTTGCCCAAGCCAAGACCATCCTCAATGACCCCGCCTTGCGTACCGAATGGCAACAGCGTTTCAACAAATACACCGCCCGTGCCAACCGCTATCCGTCCTCCTATCCCAAACCATGCACCACTCTCCGCGGCTACATCATTTCCACCCTCACCCGCGAAGCCCAAGACTCAGGCACCACAACTTCGCCCAATACTACAGAGCAGGAATAGCCAATCCCTTGCCGTGTTTTTCACTTTTTCTATTCAAAATGTTGTGTATATCCAAAAGATATATTACCTTTGCGCATGGTTGGGCATATATGGTTGCCATAATGTAAAATCGTGTAGTAATAAATCTGTAAATCATGCAACATGAGAGACGTGCATCTGTTTCCGAAATACGCCTTGTGTATCGTCTTCTCGGTGTGCCTGCATGTTGCCGCGTGGGGCGCACCGTTTATGGATGCCACTGCCGCACCATATAGACGGAATACCACTGCACGCCTGACAGTCCGCCAAAACCAACAGCCTGTCCAACCGACCCTTTGGCACCAATCGGATACTGCCATTATCTCTCCCTCGTTTACCGATACCATTGCTTCCCCGACCTCATACACGATGATGATGGTCTATCAGACCTTGCAGCCCGCCACTCCCCAGCAACTATGGCGTATCAGCAGAACGGACAGTGCCTTCTATGCCATCACCACCCACGGACTATCTACCGAACGCATACAGCCCTCTCCCCGCAACACCACGCCGCGTACCACTCCCACGATATACACCCTACAGCATACCTTGCGTCCCGATACTGCTTACCGTGGCATATACCGACTGCATACGGGTGCTACCGTTTCCGATAGTAGCCAAATTGCCCTCCATGAGGTCGCCTATTTCGACAGCCGTCTTACCAAACGCCAATCGCTGATGTTCCAAACCTATTTGGCTATCAAGCACGGCATCACATTGGATAATGCCCCGTACCTCTCTACCCGTGGTGATACGCTATGGCACCCGAAAGCGAATAAGACCTACTACCACCGTCTGCTGGGTATAGGTACCGACACCGTCTATCACCTCCATGCTACACACAGCACCTCATTGGAGGATTCACTGCTAAGTATATTCACAACGAATCCGCTCCCTATAAACACCTACGCCCTCATAGGCGATGACGATGTGCCTTTAGGCTGGTCACCTTATGAAAACGGCTATGCCTTGCTGCAACGCACATGGCTGTTGCGAACCACGGACACACTGCCTGACATCTGTATTGCTCTGAATAAAGACAACCTCCCCGATGCTCCCGATACCCTTGCACTGATACTCCTCAATACTGACGGCGACATTACCCAAATCGTCTATCCCGATTCCACCAACGCAAAGCACCAATTATGCTATACTATCCCTTGCCCCGCTACACATACATGGTTCTCATTCCTGACCACTGACAGTGAGACACCCAACCGACACCAAGTGCAAAAGAACAACCAAGGAAACAATAACAACGACAAAGACAATAAAAATAGAGACAACGAAAACAACGAAGACTACACCCACTACGGAGACTGCGCCATCAGCCTCTCTCCTAATCCTACGCATGGCGAATACGTATTCAGTATATCCCTGCCACAGGAGGCAGACCTTGTAC
>CAKVBV010000050.1 GCA_934725535.1 uncultured Bacteroidales bacterium
CGGTACTCTTTATCGACCCCTGTTTCCCTGTTCAGAAACAGCAATGCAAGGTCATCGGCGTGCGTGTGGACTGCTTTGACGTAGCCGACTTCCGTGGTGAGGCGTTGGAGGAAGAACTCGAACGCCATTTCAAGACGGGGCGTATCGCAGCCATGCTCTTCTCCAACCCCAACAACCCCTCGTGGATGTGCCTCACCGAGCGCGAACTCGAGATAATCGGACGCCTTGCCACCAAGTACAATGTGCTGGTTATTGAGGACTTGGCGTACCTCAATATGGACTTCCGCGAGAAACGCGGTGTGCCGTATGAGCCGCCCTATCAACCCTCTGTAGGTCGTTATACCAACAACTGTGTGCACATGATTTCTTGTTCCAAGATGTTCTCCTACGCAGGTCAGCGCGGTGCTATCGTAGCCATGAACCCCGTTCTTGCGCACCGCACCTTCCCCTCGTTGGCTGAACGCTATGGCAACGACGGACAGTTCCTGCGCAATTTCGTGTACATTATATTATATAGTCTGTCTTCCGGCGTGACCCATTCTGTACAATTTGCCATGGCTGCCATGTTCCGTGCCGCTTGCCAAGGCAAGATACACTTTGTGGAGAACACACGCGAGTACGCACGTCGCGCTGCCAAAATCAAAGAGATAATGGTGCGCAACGGCTTCCATGTGGTTTACGACAAAGATGCTGACGGCAAGGATGTAGGCGACGGATTCTTCTTTACCTTTGGCTATAAGGACTGGACAGGCGAACAACTGCTCAACAAACTCATATACTATGGCGTTTCTGCCATTGCCCTTGGCAGCACCGGTGCCAAACGTGAGGGAATGCGGGGCTGTGCTTCCTCCATTCGTGACGACCAGTACGAGGAACTCGACCGCCGTCTCGCCGCTTTCCACCGCGACTACCAAGACAAGTAAGAAACGGACATAACATACAGATTCTGTTGCTGAATCCGGCAGGTTACCTGACACAATGTTGGGCAACCTGCTTTTTTAATCCGATGCTTTGCCTACGAAGCAGTACACCTCTATTTTCAGTATCGGAACATTAACGTATTGTGTGTGTTGGGAAAAAGATGTAATTTTGCACTCTTGTATGAACAGAGAAGTATTGCGACTGGCTGTGCCAAGCATCTTGGCTAACATCACCATCCCGCTGGTAGGGCTGGTGGACACTGCCATCGTGGGGCACATCTCCGATGCCCACGCCATTGGCGGCATAGCCATTGGCACCATGCTCTTCGACCTTCTCTATTGGAATTTCGGTTTCCTGCGCGTGGGCACCAGTGGCATGACGGCACAAGCCTACGGGCGTGGCGACAGGGTAGAGTGCGCACGCCTGTTGAGCCAGAGTGTTGGCATAGCCCTGATTGGTGCGGCCGTGATATGGATGCTGCAATGGCTGTTTGTAACTGCCGTATTAGCATGCGTTCCGTGCTCAGCCGAGGTCGCGGACTTCGCCCGACGATACTTCTTCGTCCGCGTATGGGCAGCACCTGCCACC
Source organism: uncultured Bacteroidales bacterium (assembly GCA_934725535.1). GTDB lineage: Bacteria > Bacteroidota > Bacteroidia > Bacteroidales > Paludibacteraceae > Colicola. The sequence goes on from CAKVBV010000050.1 coordinate 1,510, forward strand.
CTCAGCCTTATGGCGCTCAAAGGCTGGTTCATCGGCATGCAGGACACCGTCAGCCCTATGGCTACCGACATCGTGGTCAACGTAGTCAATATCATTGCCAGTTACACCTTGGCAGTCTATTCGCCCCTTGGCGCAATCGGCGTGGCACATGGCACGCTCATCGCCCAATACACAGGCTTGCTCTTGGCGGCAGTCATCGTGCTGATGAAGTACCGCAAAGTATGGAACGGGCTGTCTCTCTGGCGGTTAGCACGTGACGGACAGGGTATGAAACGCCTGATGGTGCTCAACGGCAACCTCTTCATCCGCTCACTCTGCTTCATGGTGGTCTATGTCGGTTTCACGTCATTGGCGTCCTTCTACGGCGACACCGAGTTGGCGGTCAGCAGCATTATGATGAAGTTGTTCATGCTCTTCTCCTATTTTATCGATGGTTTCGCCTATGCGGGAGAGGCTTTGGTCGGGCGGTTTATCGGCGACGAAGAGCAGCACAACCAAGTCCCCCGCGTAGTACGGGTGCTGTTCCTGTGGTCCGTAGGGCTCGGCATAGTGGCAACGGTCCTGTTTGCATTCGGGGCAAACCCGACGTATCGCCTGATGACCTCCGATGCGGACGTACTGACTGCTATTCAGCCGTTTACACCTTGGCTGATAGCCATGCCCGTCGTCAGCGCACTGGCGTTCATGTGGGACGGAGTCTACACGGGTGCCACTGCGGGAAAAGAAATACGGAATGGCATGATTTTTGCGGCAATTGGTTTTGTGGTCGGCTATGCTGCCACGTACCGTTGGTTGGGGGTGCACGCCATCTATGTGGGCTATTTCGCACACCTCATCGCACGCGTGGTGTATCTGACCGCCAAATGGAAAGTGGTTTATGATAGAGAAATTGGAGAATAGAAAGTGGAAAGTGCTTGAGAGCAAGCATATTCTTAGTCTTGGTCCGTGGCTGAATGTCCGTCAGGAGACCGTGCAACTGCCATCGGGAGTGCAGATTCCCACGTGGTTTGTGCTTGAGTTTCCCGACTGGATTAACGTGATTGCCATTACCAAGGACGGACAATTTGTCATGGAAGACCAGTACCGCCACGGACTCGGGCAGACCAACTACGAGTTGGTGGCAGGTGTCATTGACTCGGGCGAGACGCCCCTCCATGCTGCCCAGCGCGAACTCTCCGAGGAGACCGGCTTTGGCGGAGGCGAGTGGCAACTCTTCATGACCCTCTCTCCCAACCCTACGAACCACAACAACCTTAGTTATACCTTCTTGGCAACGGGGGTGGAGAAACTCTCCGAGCAGCATCAGGAGCGCACAGAGGACATTCACGTCCACGTCATGTCCCGCGAAGATGTCCTGCAACTCCTCCGTGAAGGCGGCATCGTACAAGCCCTTCACGCCGCACCCTTGTGGAAGTATTTCGCCGAAAACCCGCTCTAATCTCATGACCACTCGCAGCAATACACATAACAGTCTCTTGCGCAACAGCATATTGTTGTGTATCTGCTTATTGTTGTTGTCCATAGGAATGTTTGTGGGGACGACGTGTCTCGCGTCGTCAAAGAGTGAAAATAGCGAGCAGCCTGTCGTCATAGGAGGTGAACTCAATGCATTGCACCCAAGCGACCGCGTGGCGGTTATCAAGGCGCAGCACGATCTCTCGGACGCCATCATCACCTATCGCTCCACAGGCACCAATAGTTTCGAGAGTGCCGCACGGACGCGCAGGGTGGAGTATTCGAGGCGTGCCTCATTTTCCAATGCGCAGGCTATCGCTCATCCTGCTGTGCAGCAGCAACTGGCGGCAGCCACTGCGCACCTGCTCAACGCTAACATCGCCCTAACAAGGGTGTTGCCATTAAACCTACCGCCTGAACAAATCTCGTATCCTTTCCATAGTTTCTGGTAATTTGTGGGGGGACAATGCATAGGATGGGGGACGACGCGGCTCGCGTCGTCAGATTCAGACAAAAGTTACGCATTTCGCGTCGTCAATCAATACAAGCGTGTCATATCCTTTGCGTCCTCATAAGAAATGTATGTACTCTCGCTCCGAGTGGAGGTGATTGCATACTTTGTGTGGGTTGCCGTATGTTTGGCAACGACACAACTTTCAAATTTACTAATTTACAAATTATCTCATTTATACTATGGATACTTCAATGGTTCTTCTGACCCTTGCTTTTCTGGTCGTATTTGTTGCACCTTTCTTCATTATTAGTGCCGTCAAGGAACGCCGCGAAAAACGTGAAGAGGCTCAGCAAAACGCTACTTCCGACCAATCGAAGTAAGGCGTCTTTTGCCATATAAACCTGCTTTTATTCAGCAGGTCTGGTGCTGTCTGACATCAGGCAGCACCTTTTTTATGCTTTGTGCGACGACACTTGGAGGCAACGTTTGTGGGGACGATGCGTCTCGCGTCGTCAATAAAATCGTCAATAAAAAGCCCCCTCTTTGAGGGGGTGGGGGAGTCTTTCGGGTCTTCATCGGGTCAAGTGTATGAGATTAGTATGAGATTAGTATGTGATTAGTATGAGATTAGTATGTGATTAACGGGTGAATAACGAGAGGATAGCGGGTGGATACCTACCGCCTACCACCACGTCCCTAAACCTATGCTGACGAACTCCACTTTGGTCAGGTGGCTTTTCATAGTGCCTTGGATAAACAGATGCCACGGCAGGCGGTAACGCAACACCACTTGTGTGTACAGCCACCCGTCCGGATAGCCCGCGCTACCCGCCTTGAGGAGATTATATCGGTAGAATATGGGCTTGTGGATACGTCCGGTTGGCGATTGCACAGCCTCGCTGTATGGCTCTAATTCACGCACGGGGTCGTACATATAGGCTCCGATATGTAGTCCCCCGGCAAACTTACCGACCACGAACTCCGGCTGAACACTTACTCCCACACGCCAGCAATCAGACCCGTCTGCACGGGCGGCAGCAAGGTTTGTCTTGGCGAAATAAGTCTTGCGGGGGCGATATGCTCCGTCATAAAACACATCTACACCACCGCCTAAACGGAATATCGAATGTGCTCTCCAATAAGCAGCCGCTTGCATCTCCGCTACAAAGAATGTCTGTTGGTCACGGTAATACACCTGACGCCCTCCGCCGGTAAATGCCATCTCCAGTTCCCACGACTTGGTACGTTGCACGTTATCGCGTACTTCTTTCTCTCTAATAGGGTAGGGGGAGACCCGTGTACCTATTTCCCCTGCAAAGATATTATATCCCGAATTAGGTTGTCTGATGCTTCCGTTGCTGATATGATACCAACCGCCGCCTACGAACACACTCCAACCGCGGGCAATAGGAAAATCCATATAAATCGCCTCTGGAAAGTAGAAGTTAAATACACTGCCAATACATTGGTTGGCTCCCGCAAGCGATTGGTAAAGAGCGTCTTTTGATACGGTATTGGTGTATGTCTTGGTCATAAACGCCACGCCGAGTGCAGGACGAAGACCTAAAATAAAATGCGGGCATCGTACTATAGGGATGTCTAAATAGCAATAGGGGGCTATACCTTGCCCCAACAATTGGTGAGCCGTATGCCAATACGACATACCTACACCTATACCGGCATTGTTCCATATACGAAGAGATTGCCAATCGGGGCGAAAAGTAACCGACAAGTCTCCGCTGTACGTAGGACCCCACCAGCCATTCGGTTGCTCCACCACCTTATCCACTTTGCCATCGGGCATTATCCAACCTACACGGGCTGACACACGAAAGTCCGTATCTGTTGCCCACAAGGCATCAGATATACACACAAGTGCTGCGACCAACACCAATATATGCAGGAAAAACTCTTTCATACACACGACAAAGATACAGATAATTTGTGTGCTACGCAAATTATTGCTACTTTTGTACTCTGTATGGGAACGATTAAACATTGTCCGCGCTGTGGAGCGGAGTTTGTATGCAATGCCGAAGACAAATGGCATTGCCAATGTGCCAAAGTGGTACTGAATGTTTCAACACGCACTTACCTTGCGGCACACTACACGGATTGCCTGTGTATCAATTGTTTGCGGCAGTTGGCTGCTGAATCACATTAAGCGGTTGCAGTGCACGTTGATATTGCTCTACCACGTGGGCAAAAGTGTCTTTGTATTGGGCGGGTATAGGCTCCGCAGGAGGAGACACCATCTTCAGCGGGTCAACAGGCGTACCGTTCTTCCACACACGGAAGTCGAGATGAGGACCGGTAGAACTGCCTGTACTACCCACATAGCCAATCACTTGACCTTGTTTCACGTGTTGCCCTACCTGTAGCCCGTTTGCAAACTTCGACAGGTGGAGATATGCCGTGGTGTATGTGGAGTTATGCTTGATTTTTACTGTATTACCACCACCGCCTTTGTATTGACGCATTGTTACCACACCATCACCTATTGTTACCACGGGCGTGCCGGCAGGAGCAGCATAATCCACACCTGTATGCGGGCGGACTATCTTGTATATAGGGTGTTTGCGGGCGTATGTGAAACGCGAAGATATTCGCTTGTAGTTGAGCGGTGCTTTCAGAAATGCTTTGCGCAGGCTGTTGCCGTCAGCATCAAAATAGTTATGGATATTCCCTTCCTCAAACCAATAGGCTTCTTGCCACTTGCGAGCATGATAGAAGTTGGCGGCATAGATACGACCGATACCGATACGGGTAGTATCCACATAGAGTTCATCATAGAACACACGTATGGAGTCCCCTTTCTGAAGACCGAAGAAGTCTATCGTCCACGCATATATATCACTCAGTTCCAAGGCTAACTCCACAGGTAAGCCGTTGCTTGACATAGCGTTCCACAGACTTGACTCTATCACTACCTCTGCTGTACGGTCTCGATGTATAGTGGGTTTCTCGTGGTGTTCTACATGCAATGAATCCGTAAGGTGAAGCACAGACGCTTGTGTGATGGAAGGTACATATACGAAATAACACGGATGTTCTATGCCTGCTGTGTCTGTTTGATAGAAAATATAATATGTTTTCCCCTCACGTATCGAACGGACATCAAACTCACTACGCGGTAATTGTGTGATACCTGCTATTTGCTGCCGAGTAGCCCCTGAGCGGTGAAGAATACCACCCAATGTCTCTCCCGAACGCACATAACCTGTATCTATACGGAACGAGTCTATGGGTAAGCCATACTCATAACGCACTGCAGGCGTGGTATTCTCACAGGTATCATTATTTGACTCCGAAGATGAACCACCTGCGCCGCAGGACACCAAACCGCATACCGTAGCACACAAAAACAATAGCAGACGATTTACCTTCACTTCTTCTGCGGATATTTACGGGTCCACGAACTGATTTTCAGACGTACTACGCCAAGCAACGCCTCTGAGAAGATACCACCGCTCATCTTGCTCGTACCCAACACACGGTTCACAAAGATAATCGGTACTTCCACAATCTTGAAGCCGCACTTGTATGCCGTAAACTTCATCTCTATTTGGAAGGCATATCCCTTGAAGCGTATCTTATCCAACTCTATGGTTTCCAATACTTCACGACGATAGCCTACAAAGCCCGCCGTGGTATCGTGTACAGGGATACCGAGCACAAAGCGTACGTACTTGCTGGCAAAATAACTCATCAATACGCGTCCCATAGGCCAGTTAACCACGTTCACACCGCTCACATAGCGACTGCCTATAGCCACATCTGCCCCCTTGTTGGCACACGTATCGTGCAACTTGAGCAGGTCTTGAGGATTGTGTGAGAAGTCCGCATCCATCTCGAAGATGTAGTCGTACTTATGTGCAATAGCCCATTTGAAGCCTGCTATATAGGCTGTCCCCAAACCTTGTTTGCCTTGTCGCTCTACGATAAACAGTCGTCCTGTGTAGGTCTCTGCCATCAATCGCTTGACGATAGCGGCAGTGCCATCGGGTGAACCGTCGTCTATCACCAATACATGAAACTCTACAGGCAGACTCATCACTGCAGTGATGATAGCCTCAATGTTTTCTTTCTCGTTATAGGTGGGGATAATAACTAATTGGCTCATAATGATTATGTTATGGGTTAGTACTATTCTGTAACTGATGTGGACGGATTATATTATCGTCCAACAGGTATATCGGGCTGGGGGCAAGCCGTTCCAAAGGGGTAACGAACATATCTTCACCTGCCACTATGCCTGCGTCTAACAATATATCTGTCACTGTATTCAGTGCCACTTGAGGGTCGTTGTTCTCGTGGCTGAGGTGGCATAGGAATACATTACGCATCCCCGGGTGATAATTCTCTGCTAACAATACACCGCAGGTGGCATTGCTTTGGTGTCCGCGGGGCGACAATATACGCTGCTTCAAGTAAGTAGGGTAGGGGCCGTTCAGCAGCATCTGCTCGTCATGATTAGCCTCTATCACTATATGGTTGGCGGTACGCAAGTATGCCTCCAACTCATCGTTTGGCTCACCACAATCGGTAGCAATCATAAATCGTTGCCCTGCATAGTCTATCACATAGCCTAAGCAGTCGCTTGAGTCGTGCGAGATGCCAAAGGTGTTGATAGTCATACCGTTTAGTTCAAACGGTACACCTTTTTCTATATACTTCTGGGATGTACGCAACTTCACCTGTACCCCATAGTTGCGGTTTATGCCCTCGTGTATCACGGGGGTTGTATATATGGGCAGATGCACCTTTTCCCCCAACGTGCCTACTGCCCGAATATGGTCGGCATGGTCATGAGTTACAAGCACACCTATAATGTTCTGAAAATCCAACCCCATTGCGCGCAGGTCTTTCTGAATGGTACGTGCCGAGATGCCCGCGTCTATTAGAATACCACTATGAGAAGTACCCAAATAGTAGCAGTTGCCACTGCTACCACTCGCAAAACTACTGAATATGAGTTGATTCTCGTTCATTATACTCTCTTCTGCAATATATGAATTGTGTTATATGCCGCCAATTCAACCCGCAAAGTTACATATTTATTTCGGAATATCCAAATGTTATGCAATTTTGCAGGGAAAATAACATGAGGTCTCACTTCCTCCAAAAACGCTCTGTGACGTTGAGCAATTGCCCCTTTTCCACTCGGTAAAATCGCTGGTTGGTCTTCGGGGATTTCAGCCCGCCGAGTGCCTTGATATATGGACCTATCTTGATGTAGTCGAAGTGCTCCAAGTGCCAGCCGTCGGGTAGGGTAGTGCGCCCTGTGTACCATGCCACGTGCAGCCCAAGGGTATGGATATATGCTGCCATTTGCTCCACCGCCTGCAGGTCACCATCGCCGCCCATCAGCCCCACGCAAGTAACCCCTGAATAACGCGCCAACAGCCTGTCTATCACCGCTGTAGTCAAGGGCTCCCCCACATCTTGCTGCAGATAAGCACTATGGCAACCCGCACAACGGTGCGGGCAGCCACTTAGGTTCAGTGCCAGCGTAGTCTCATCGGGCACCTCTTGAAAGACAATATCATAGTCGGCAAGTCTTAACATAGGACGAAATAAGATGGTTACCGTCGCAGCAATTTGCTTATCGGGTCCTGCGGCAGGGACTTGTATCGGTTCTCGCGGGTCATGGAGAAGCACCATTTGCGCAGCAGGAACGTGGGCAACGATGCCCCGACTGCCATCACAAACACCACGGTGAACGTCGTAACACCGTTCGCAAAGAAGTCCAGCATATAGCGCATCGCCTGCTCGCTGTCCTGCGAAAAACGCATAAACTGCATGAGCGCAAAGATGGTGCGGTAGGCGTACATACCTGGTATCATCGGTAGCAGCGCAGGGATATACAGGGTGGTAGTGGGCGTGTGGAGCCAATACGCAAACGCGATGCACACGGCACCAATCACCAATGCCCCGACAAAAGAGGCGGTCATAATGTCCCACCCCGCAAAGTGCATCAGACTGAAACGCGCTATATGCCCCATTGCCGCCAGCAATGCGCAAAACGGAACCGTGCGTTTCGACGGGTCGGAGATAACGGCAAACCCGACAGCCGCCACGGCAGCCAACGTGCCGTCAAGGAGAATAGAACCCAATACAGACATACCTTACCAAGCAATTTGTCCCAACAACAACAGCGTACATAGCAGTCCGACCGCCATACAGCCGATAAGCAACAGCGCGTCCACCAACCGCGCAAAGCCCGCCAACACGTGCCCCTCCACGGTGTCTATCACGCTGTTAATCAGCGGCACACCGGGCACCAAGTACAGCGCACTGGCAGCGATAGCGGTGTCGGGCGTCTGACCGAGGTGCAGAAAGCCGCACAGCGACGCAATCAGCGACGACACCAACGCACACGTGAACCATATCCCGAAGGTATTCACGTGCTTGCGCAGCATCAGAATCTTGAGGGCATAGCCCACCCCTGTCGCCACAGCCACCATTCCGCATGCCTGCCAGTCGCCCCCGAACAGCCCGCAGAAAGCGGCATTGGCAAAGCCCACCAGCACCAGCACCGCCCAATTGTTCATACGCGGCGCAGTCGTTATTGCCTTGTATCGCCGCCATAGTTCGTCAAGCCCGAGGTGCTCGTCATAAGCCTGCCAACTCAGCGCACTGAGGTCGGCGTTCAACCGGAAACTGACAGGGCGGGGGTGAAGGGTCGTCACCTTGTCGTACACGTGCTGCCCGTCGCGCGTGGCGAGGGTGAGGTTCAGCGTCTTGTGCAGGATGGTCATCTCCACATTCACGTCCAGTGCCGAGGCTATACGGCAGGTGTTGCGCACCACGCGCGTGGTGTGCACACCCGATGCCTGCAGGCAACACGCGTACTCGGACAGGAAGTGCGAGTACTGTTTCAGTTGCTCGTGAATACCCTCTTCTTCACTCATTTCAAATCGCCCGCTTTGGCGTAGTAGCGGCGTGCTGCCTCTTCCTGACGCGGCTCCGAGAAGTTGCTTATCCGCTTCAGGTAACCGATGATACGGGTCAGATAATCAATGTTTTTGCTGCCGCATTCAGGGCACTCGTGCAGATAACGTTTGTCGATATGTCCGCAGTCGTTGCACACCGTATTCGGGATGTTGAACGTGAAATAGTTGCACCCTTCCTTGGCTGCCACGCGCAGCAGATTGCGGTATTGTGCCTGCGACAGGTGCTCCTCAAGGTTGCAATGCAACGCCGAACCGCCCGTCAGGTGCTCCACGTACTTGCGCCCGTGCAGACGGAACTTGTCCAACACATTCAGGCTGCTGTCCTCCACCACATAGAAATAACTGTTGTAGCAGTCGCGCGGCACCTGATAGCCGTCCTCGCGGTCCCATTTCGCGTGCTTGACGCCCACATTCTCGGCGGGTATCATCTCGCAGTTGAACATCACCTCCTTGGTGCGGTACTCCTTGTTCTTGCGCTCGATGATGCCCAGTACGTCCTGCACGAACTTCGTATATTCTTCATTATCATTGATTTGGATACCGAGGAACTCCGCAGCCTCCACCAATCCGTTCACACCTATGGTCAAGTATTGGCGTGCGATATTGATGAATCCTGCGTCAAACAGCGGTAGCATGCCTTGCTCTTGCAGGCGTTTCAGGTTCTCGTTGTACGCAAGTTGCACCTTGTGCATCAAGTCCACAACCTCCTCAATATAAGTGAGATACGACATGCCTTGGCGCACCGCATACTGCACCGTCCTGTTGAGGTTGATGGTCAGCACGCTCTTTGAACCCGTGCTCACGCCGCCGGCGCCGAGGGTGTAACTGAATCCGTTGTCGGTTATCTCGTTGCGCAGACGGCAGCACGATGCCAGCGAGTCCGCATTGTCGCTCAGATAGGTGAAGAACGAGTGTCCTTCGGCGTACATCTCCGCCGTGAAATCGGCATACTCTTTGTCCTTCACGTCGCCGTTCTCGCTCAGCAGAGCCATCGTCTCCACGGGGAAGGTCAGCACGCTGCGCAGACGCTCGGCGTTGAACCATTTCATAAACCGTTTCTGCAACCAGTTCAGCGAGTCCCAGTCGGGTTTCGAGCCGTCAGGGAACATGAAGTTGCCGAAGATACTGTCGAAATAGTAGTGGTCATAGTAACTGATATTCCAGAACACCGACTGGAAGTTACGTGCCCCCGTAGGCTGGTTGATGGAGTACACCACCTGCTCGAAGCAATCCGTAATCACCTTGTCTATAGTGCGTTGGCGTTTGCTCAGGTCCACCACTTGGTCGGGGTGCTTGTAATAGTCCTGCCCGTATTCCAGACCTATAAAATAGTTCATATACATCAGGAACTCCGGCGTAGCGCATGCGCCGCTCAGCATTGACGACACCATGAACACCATATTTATAAAGCCCCCGCAGAACGACTTCAGGTTGGTCGGAGGGGTGGCATTGCCGCCGATGGCCTTCGTACCCTCCAACAGCCACGGGTACATCGTGATACTGGCGCAGTAGTTGGCGAGGCTGGTCTCGTCGTTCTTGTAGATGAAGTGCTGCTTGAGCAACGCCATGTACTTGTCTGCCAACTCCTTGCCGAACATCTTCTCGATGCGCTCCGTCAGCATACGGCGGTTCAGACGGATGTAGTTCGACTTGGGCAACTCGCCGATGAGCGTGGCGATGTTTTTCTTCTCCACGTTGGCGTTGGCGTCGTACTTGCTGCCCGTAGCGGCGTTGCTGGCGTTGCAGTAGTTCATCAGGAAGTCCAACTTGTCCATTGTCTCGCGGTCTTTCGTGTGGCGGTAGCGGTAAATCATGTAGTTTTTTGCCACTTTGAAATACCCTTCCGCCATCAGTGCCACTTCCACTTGGTTTTGGATTTCCTCCACGCTGATGCCGTCATGAATACGCAGTCTCGAGATGATAGCCGCCATTGTCTCCTCGGTCGCGAACGTCCCCGATGCGATAAACGCCTTGTTGATAGCGTTTTTAATCTTGTCAACGGTAAACACCTCCGCCTTACCGTCACGTTTGATAATCCTTGTCTCCATTATATTGTATCCCTATTATTATATTCAACTATACCTTATTATTATATCTCTCATCATATCCTTAGTACTTCACTCTGTTCCCCCTTCTCAGAGGGGGTATGGGGAATCTCTTCCTTCCCCCTTGATGGGGTAGGGGGAGTCTTTGGTGAGTCTCGGGACACTCCCGAGTCAAGTGTATGATGTTAGTATGTGATTAGTATGTGATTAGTATGAGATTAGTATGTGATTAAGCCGACTATACCGTACCTTTACCATACACTTATCCTGCCCTTATCCTACTTTCACCGCACAAAGTTACTATATCTTTCCGACCTATGCAAATAAAAAATTCCGTCTTTTGCATAAGAATTGCCTTCGTTTATTGCAACCTCATAATAGCGTGAGGGTTATGATATGGGTCTTATGTTGATATTCTGATTTTGCTACTTCCACATTGCATTTTGCAGAAAAACATACTATATATTTGCACAGGTCGGATAATAGCAGTACTTTTGCACAACATTTGTTGCATAACATAGGTTATACAACAGATGTAATACTTATAACTAAAAGATAAACAGTGCATTAACTTATAATTCGTAACTGACAATTCATAATTCGTCATTCATAATTCATCATTAGAACCATGCCTCGTAAAGTACAGTTTACCCGTGAGATGATTATCGAAGCGGCAATAAATATGGTGCGGGAAAAGGGACCTAACTGCATCAATGCCCGCGACCTCGGCGAGTATATGGGTTGCTCCTCGCGACCGTTCTTCACCGCCTTCCGCAACATGGAGGAACTCCTTGCCGCCGTGCGCGAGGAGGTCTCCCGACGGTTCGCCGAGCGCGTACGTGTCGCCCGCGACACGCAGAGCCCGGAACCCGCAGCCAAACGTATGGGTATGTGCATCGTGCAGTTTGCGCAAGACGAGCCTAACCTCTACAAACTAATCCACTGGACAGGAAACAGAATGACTCCCCTGCCCGAGTTATCCGAAATTATGACAAAGCAATATCAAACCGACTACCAACTCTCCGACGACGATGCCATCGCCTTTTTCGACCACATGATGATATTCAACCTCGGTCTCTGCTCGCTCATCACCAACGGTGTGCGCAACTTCACCCGCGAGGAAGTGGAAACCATACTGCGCGACCAGTTCTCCGCCACCATAGCCTACTACAAGAGCGGCAAACACCACATCGAGGAAGGACAACAACCACCCGTTCCCCCAACGCAATACCCAACGGAACAGCCCCGCTGACACCCGCGTGGCTAAGGCATTCCGCCAACGGGTAAAAGCATTTTCTTCGAAAAAAATCACCTCACCTGTAGTTTTTTGATAGTTTATGCGTCTAATATAGTAGAATTGGCTGATTCAAACTGACAACGGACGGGTGGCAGATACCTGTCAACAACTAAACAAACGGATGGAACCGACAAAAGAACAACTCTTTGCCCAACTGGTACGGCGGCATAAAAGCACGATATACAGTATCTGCTATATGTTTTCGTCGGACAAAGACGAGGTGGCCGACCTGTTTCAGGACATTCTGATACGGCTATGGGAGGGCTATGATACTTTCCGCGGCGAGAGCAGCGAAGCCACGTGGATATACCGCGTGAGTATGAACACCTGCATCTCGGCGGACCGCAAACGCAAGTCGCGCGGCGAGCGTGTGCCGCTGAGTATGGATATAGACCTCTACACCGACCGGGACGAAGACACCCAACAGGTACAGGCTCTCTACAGCCGTATTCACCGCTTGGGACTGGTGGACCGTGCCATCGTGATGCTGTGGCTTGAGAACCTCAGTTACGAGGAGATGGGGCAGATAGTGGGCATCAGTGCCAAGAATGTTTCCGTCAAGTTGGTTCGCATCAAAGAACAACTGAAGAAAAGTTGAACTCCTTAATCCCTACGGTAATGGACGAACTACAAGAAATGCAGGCGCAGATGGCTCTGCTCAAACAGAAACTGAACAACGAAGAAATAATAAACGACCGACTCCTGCGCGAGGTAACCCGCCAACGGGTGCACCGGCTCAACCGAAACGTATGGCAGGAAGGTATTTGCGTGCTGCTTGTCCTCACGTTTGGCAACTACGCTTTCCACCAGATGGGTTGCTCGTGGTGGTTTATCGGTGCCACCACGGTTATGATGCTCGGGTGCTTTCTGGCAACGCTGATTCCGCACAGGCGCGTCAAAGAGAGCGAAATTATGCAGGGCGACCTGCTCACTGTCGCCAAACAGGTGCGCCGACTGCGTCAGTTGTACAAGGACTGGATACGGATAAGCATACCGATGGTTGTGGTATGGTTTATATGGTTTCTTGTTGAGATATATTTCCAACATACCGACAACCTGTTCATCTTTGTCTTCACGGCAATAGGCACAGCGGCAGGCGGTATGGTAGGCGGTATCATAGGCAGCCGACAACACAAGGAGTTTATACGCGAGATGGACGAAATCATAGCGCAAATAGAGCAATAAGACAAACAGTTACAAACAATATATTTAGTATAATGAAACGTATATTCATTTTCAGTGTGGCACTGATGTGTGCCATGGTTTCCTTTGCCCAAACGAATCTCGCAGGCAAGGTGCAGGACACGCAGTCCAACCCCGTGGCGTATGCCACCGTCAGCCTTATGCGCTCGGATAGCAGTCTCGTTACGGGGGCTATCACCGACGACGCGGGTGCTTTCGCACTCTCTGCGCCAAGCGGCAAATACCTGCTGCAAGTCTCTTTCATAGGTTATCAGACCGTCTGCCAGTCCGTCAGAACCGGCAGCAAAGACCTGCTCCTGACCCTCCGCGAGGAGACCGAGCAACTCGGCGAGGTGGAAGTCAAAGCCAAGAAGCAACTCATCGAGCGTCAGTTCGACAAGATAGTGCTCAATGTCAGCAACTCGCCCTTTGCCATGGGCAGCAACGGCAAAGACCTCCTCAAGAAAGCACCGGGCGTGAACGTGGACAAAGACGGCAATGTTACGGTCAATGGCAAGTCGGTGGAGGTCTATATCGACGGGCGTCCTTCGTACCTCAGCGGACAGCAACTCAAAGCCATGCTGGAGGGTACCGACGGCAGCACCATCGAGAAGATAGAGATTATCTCCAACCCCTCGGCGAAATACGACGCATCGGGGCAAGGCGGTATCATCAATATCAAGACCAAGCGCAACATGATGCAGGGGCTGAACGGTACACTCTCCGCGGCGTATGGCGGGATGTACTACAAGGATGTGGACAAGTGGCAGAACATGGAGATGTTCTCGCTCAACCTCAACTACCGCACCAAGAAAACCTATACTTTCGGTAGCCTGACGCAGGTCTATACCGATGCCAACCAGACCCTTGAGATAGGCTCAACCTACCTCAATCCGGTGGACTCCGTGACCACCGAGCGTTATGACAAGTCGGAGTACGCCTTTGACTTCCAGTACTATATGCTCAAACTCGGCAACGATTGGTTCATCGACTCCGTCAACACCTTCGGCTTTATCTTCCAAGCCCCCTTTATGATTATTCGCCAGAATATTCCCGACGGACGCGGCTACGGCTACACCAAGGTAGGCAACGACATCACGGAGAACTCCATGCTCTCCCTCAAAAGCCCGATGTTCTCGCAGCAGTACACGGCGAACCTCAACTATACCCATGTCTTCAACGATTCCTTGGAGCGCGAACTGACTGCCAACATCGACTACAACCGCAACGGCTGGGATCAGACCAACGACCAGAGCAACACCTACACCTATCCCGCACGCCCCGACTCGGTGCTGCATAAGGGACTGAAGATCAACACCAACCAGATAGTGGACATCTACTCTGCCAAACTCGATTTCCAGACACGCTTCTGGCAGACGGGTATGATAGAGACCGGTGCCAAGTGGGCACTCTCCAACACCGGCAACCGCATGACCACCGACAGCCTGCTCAACGGCATCAGCAGTCCTACCGCGCACTCCGACTTCACCTACTCGGAGCATGTGGCAGCCCTCTACATCTCGCTGGCAAAGCAGTTCGGCAAGCACTTCAACGCCAAACTCGGTCTCCGCGGCGAATATACCCACTCCAACGGCAACTGGATTTCGGCGGACAGCACGTCCACCAAGGATTACTTCAACCTCTTCCCCACCGCCTTCCTCGGCTACAACCCGACCGACAAGTGGTCGATGAACGTGTCCTACACGCGCCGTATCGCACGGCCGAGTTACTACCAACTCAACCCCTTCCGTTCCTATATCGATGCCCACAACTACTCCGAGGGTAACCCCGAACTGACCCCCGAGTTCAACAACCAGGTGGACCTCAACTTCTCCTACTCGCAGTATGTGTCGCTGGCGTTCAACTTTTCGCACACGCAGGATATGTTCTCGCAGCGTATGGAGGTGCTTCCCAACGGCGACGGGCGTATGAAGTGGCTGAACTTCGGTACCTGCACCACCCACGGCGGCAACCTGTCGCTCACCGAACTGCCCATCGTGCCTAAGTTCGTTACGGGCGATGACGGCAGCCGCACCATGCAGGGCGCATGGCTTGCCCTGACGCTCAACGGCGGTTACTACCACTTCATCAACCGCTCCTACGACGGCTTGTACGACAATCGCAGCCATTGGGGCTACGGTTCGGCAACCCTCAACGCCTACCTGCCCAAGGACTGGACGCTCTCCGTGGACGGCTTCTACAATGCCCCTTCGGTGAACGGCTACAACCGCCAAGATGCGTTCTACTATATGTCGGCAGCCGTGCGCAAGATGTGGCGTGAGAAAGGCTTGATATTCAACTTGCAGGTGCAAGACCTGTTGCGCTCGATGCACGGCAGCAACGAGTCGCTCGGCTTGGCAGAGGGCAACCGGAGTTACACCCGACAGGAATACCGCAACCAGAGAGTAACGGTCTCCCTCACATGGATGTTCGGTCAGCAGCAATACATGAAGTACCGCAAAGTGGGCGACCTCGACGAGTCGTCGCGTCTCGGCGGTGGAGGCGGTGTCAGCAAATAACAATCCTATACATATCATTTGACCAACAACAATCGAGGCTGTCTAACAATGTAAAGTTGTTAGGCAGTTTTTCTGTTTTGTAGTAGTGTGAGATAGTGCGTTGATCGTGC
>CAKVBV010000051.1 GCA_934725535.1 uncultured Bacteroidales bacterium
CCTTTTGAATCGTCTGCAACGCCCTATTCATCGGACATGAAGCCACTTCCCAGCCTGCAATTTGACCCATAGACCTATATTTCTATCATTCTGACCACTTGGGTTCAGCAAATTGGATCACAAATAGTCAAGGGCAGGCTGTGTAATGCACCGGACAGCAACAGGTATCGTTTTATTACAACTCAAAGAATCCGCTGTAGTTGATGCTCAAGGCGATGTAGGGCTCGTTGTTGTAGGTTGTCTCCGAGTGCGGATTCTGATTGAGAATGCCATAGCCAAACTCACCCTTGACCACAATATGCGGAATAGGGAAATAGTTGAAACCGCAGGAGATTTTCTGCCGTCCTGCCCAGTAGTTGCGACTAGCGTCAATCTTTGCCTGTGCATCGTAGATGTCGTAGCGGGCAAAGAGGTAGAACTGCTGTTGCTTGTTGCGCAGGGGCTTGCTGAGCGAGAAGAAATCATACCCTATCTCCGCACCGGCACTATAGGCATCGCTGGCTACATTCTGGCGTTTCGAGACCGAGGTCTTCGGCATTGACTTGTTGTAGGCGGTAATCTTGTCGGCATCGCTCAGGTGCCCGTAGATAGCCGAACCGCGGAAGATGACGCCGTGCCCCTTGTATATCCAGTCGAAGGCTCCGAGACTTACCAACCCTTTCACGCCTTCATACTTGCTGTTGTTGGTCGGTTGCAGGTTGTTGCGGAAGGATGTTCCCGCATAGCCACTCAATGACAGGTGCAGTGCGTCCGAACCCTGCTTGTTGAGCGGGTAGAAATCCAAGCGTGCCATACCCGCATAGCAGTTGGCAAGTTTGAACTCGTATGCCGAAGCCGAACCGTAGTGAATCCAGTATTTGTTGCCGAACTGTGCGCTCTCCAATCCGGGCAGGAACTGCGCTGTATAGCCCAGCCACTTGTACCGTCCGTGGAACTGAATACCTATATCGTGCCATGTACAGGGGATAATCGTGTTGTCGCCCTCGGGACGATAGACCCCGAAGAACTGGTCGGGTTCGTGGTGTGCATTGGTACCACCCAACGGCACAATAAGCATACCCGCACGCAGGTTGGCATAACGGTTGAATGACTTCTGCAGCCAGAACTGCTCCAAGGCTACTTCGCCGCCGCGTTCCACCTCGGTCTCGTACTCGCCGCCCTCTTCGTCCTCAATCTCCACAGCCGTCTCGGTGCCGCCGTGCTCGAACTCAATCTCCGTACCCATCGACCAGCCCTTGCCGAAGTCGTAGCCCATATACACCACCACGTGCGGCAGGTCGAACTCGCCGTACTGGTCGTTCTTGTACTTCTCGGGCGAGGTGTAGCGCAGATAGTTGTTGGAATAGAAGCAACGTTTCATTGCCGCCTCGCCGTACCCGCCGATAGTCAGACGGTGCTTGCGCTCTGTAGTGGCGGTGTCGGCTTTGGCGGGGTGCTGCCTACCCACTTTTGGGGTAGCACCCGTGACGGCATCTACCTTGGATTGGGCTTGTTCGAGACGCTCCACACGCTGCAAGAGTACCTGCAAATCGGTACTGCTCACACGCACGGAATCTTCTGCCTGTGTGCATACTGCAATGCTAATCAGAAGAATAATAGGGAGTAACCCTTTGCTTGCTTTGTACATTGTTTTAGATATGACTAATACCATTTTCCAGTTTCAAATCACAATGCAAAAGTACTGCCTTTCGCCTGCCCCCGCAATCCCGCATTTGCGGTAAACATTACTCCTAATTATTGGGTATGTATCCACCCGCTATCCTCTCGCTATCCACTCGTTATCCACTCGTTGATTAGCCATTGCTTTCCATACAGAAAGTAGCATGTCGCTTTTGCTTATTTCGAGAAAAAAACGTATCTTTGCGCCCTGTTACGATAGATGGTACTATGCAAGCAATAGAAGACCTTCATATAGGCGACGAAGTGCGCTTTCTGGACTCGGTAGGTGGCGGACGTGTGGCACGCATTAATGCCGACCGGCACCTTGTATATATAGAGGACGAGGACGGTTTCGAGATACCTACGCCCTTATCGCAAGTCGTCATCACGGCACCTGCCAAACAAGCCACGGTTGCTCATAAAGAGGTTGTTCCAACACCCCGTGACGTGGAGACTAAAGAAGTAGGCACTGCCGCCATTCCTTCCGCCATTGAGCGACGCGCCAAGGGAAAGAAAGAACCCAAGAAGGACGACATCCTTGAAATAGACTTGCATATCAGCGCGTTAGCCGACAATTGGCAACAGATGGAGCGTAGTGAAATGCTCCACTTGCAGATGGATGTCTTCCGCCGCACTATGCGCGACAATATCCGCTACAAGGGAAAGAAGATAGTCTTCATTCACGGACGCGGTGAGGGTATCCTCAAGGCGGCTATTGCCTCCGAACTGCGACAGCACTACACCACGTGCGAGTACCAAGATGCCTCCTTTGCCCAATATGGTTTCGGAGCCACTATGGTGATAATCAAATAACTGCGGATTTCTATGTCTTCCAAAGCAAACGCTGTCAAAGCCTTTATCGACCGCAATGCACTCGTCCTTGCCATGCTCATCGGTGTAGCGGGCTACCCATGGTTTCGGCATCTGACATGGCTCCTTCCGCCGCTTATCTTTCTGATGCTGTTCTTCACATTCTGCAAGGTCAACCCGCTTGACTTGCGTCTGCACGCATGGCATTGGATAGTACTCGTTTTGCAGTTGGCTCTCACCGCAGCAGTCTATTATGGATTGCTCTATGGGCTCAACGCCCTTGCACCCGTGTGGGGTATTACGCCTGCTGACATCGCTATCATCACACAAGGTATCATGGTCTGTGTCATCATGCCCACCGCTACGGCAGCCCCTATCATTGCGGGCAAGTTGGGCGGCAGCATACAGAACCTCACCACTTTCACGCTCCTTAGCAACATCGCCACAGCCATTGTGGTGCCTGCTTTTTTCCCCATTGTCAATCCCACCTCCGGCATACACTTTGCCGAAGCCAGTTGGTTGATACTCTGTAAGGTAGGTCCCCTATTGCTGGGACCGTTTCTCGCCGCATGGCTTTTGCGTTTGGGTTATAACGGTTACCAACGTCATCACGGCAGCAGCAAGACCTTTTCCCTCTCCCGCACGTGGGCGGCAATGCCTTTTTACCTATGGGCTGCCACACTCATTCTGTTGATGGCAGACCTTACCTATACGCTTGTTACACAGCATTATAGTTGGTGGACGGTTATCGTGTTGTGTATGGGGGCTTTGCTCACTTTCTGGATTCAGTTTCTGCTTGGCAGGTGGGTGGGCTACCATTTCCCCGCGCCCAATCGCGGTGAGGACTACCACGATGTGCTGGTCAATCCCGATGCTGCCAATTACACTATGCCTCAGGTCAGCCGCATCACCGCGGGACAGGCGTTTGGGCAGAAGAATACCACCCTTGGTGTGTGGATGGCGCAGATGTACCTGCAGCCGATGTCTGCCATCGGACCTGCTGCGTATATAATATGGCAGAACCTTATCAACTCCATCCAACTCGTTCTTGCCGCCAAGCAGGGACGTAGGCATAACTATTAATAAACAACCCCTTACGCTATGCAACAACGAATACTGATAGTGGATGACGAGGACGATATCTGTATGATTTTGTCCTACAGTCTTACGCAGGCGGGCTATGAGGTCTTGACGGCACACTCCGCGGAAGAGGCACTTCCTATGGTCAAGAGCCAACAGCCCGACCTTATCCTCCTGGATATTATGATGGACGGTATGTCGGGCACACAGATGGTATCCTATATGCGTGAGCATGGGATGCTTACGATGCCCGTTATTTTCCTTACCGCTCTTGGCGACGAGACCAATGTTCTCAAGGGCTTCTCTCTCGGTGCGGACGACTACATCGCCAAACCGTTTCATATTCAGGAGGTTCTGGCACGCGTGGCGGCAGTTCTCAAGCGCACCGCAAAGCCGAAGACCACCCCCGACGAACTCACTTTTGAGGGGGTATGCCTCAATCTGCATGACCGTTCCCTTGCGGTGGATGGTACGCCTGTCACGCTCACCCGCAAGGAGTTTGAGTTGCTATACTACCTCCTGTCTAATGCGGGCAAGTTATTTTCCCGCGGCGACCTCTTGTCCACCGTATGGGCGGACGGTGGCAGTTATGTTTTGGAGCGTACCGTGGATGTACATATCACTCATCTCCGGCGTAAACTCGGGCAGTATGGCTCACATATCGTCACCAAATCCGGCTATGGGTATATGTGGAACAAGTAATGCTTTGACTATTTGATTTTTTACTCTCTAACCTCTAATAAAATGAATACGTTTATATGGATTGCAGTGGCAGTTGCTGTGATTATCGGCTTGAGCGTAGCGGTCTATCACTATTGGATGCAGCGCCGAGTGATGCAAGCACGTGAACAGCAACGGCTTTCGCTCACACAGAATATCTCCCATGAACTCAAAACCCCTGTTGCCAGTATCCGCGGTGCCTTGGAGACTATCCTTATGCACCCCGAGATGCCTGACGAGCAACGCCGTCAGTTCCTCGAGCGTGCCTACCAGCAGGCGGGACGGCTCAGTAACTTGGTCGAGGATATCTCCACTATCAACAAACTTGACACACAGGCGGAACTCTACAACCGCCTTGAACTCGAACTCTACACCGTGGTCAAAAACGTGGTTGAAGACGTCTCCATTCGCGCTGAGCAGTTGGGGGCAACTATCACCTACAATGTTCCCCAGCACCTTATTATATCGGGAAACTATACGCTACTGTATTCTATTTTCCGCAATATCGTGGACAACGCCCTCACGTATGGCGGTATGAATGCTCATGTGTCTATTGATTGTATCGGGCAGGATATTGAGCATATCTATTTCTCTATCAAGGACAATGGTCCCGGTGTTCCGCCCGAGAGTCTGCCGCATCTCTTCGAGCGTTTCTATCGTGTGGATACGGGGCGTAGCCGCAAGTCGGGTGGCACGGGTTTGGGTCTGTCCATTGTCAAGCACGCAGTGCAGTTCCATGGCGGCAGCATCACCGCTCTCAATCGTCCCGAAGGTGGCTTGGAATTTCGCTTCTCCCTTGCCCGCCGTGTCTTGCAGAAACAGGAAAATAGTTGATGCATCCAAAAAAGACTGCCTGACAACGTTACATTATCAGACAGCCTTATGCAATGAAATGCTAATGTTCTCCGCCTCTACATTCCTGCGGCGAGAACCTCTTCTATCTCCGCCTCATCGGGGTTGCGCAGTACGATAGTGCCTGTGCGGTCAATGAGTAGGGTAGTGGGTATGGCGGTGATGCCATAGACATCGCACGGGTTGTACGGTGCCTCGCGTTGGTCGCGTATCTGTCTCCACGGCAATTCCTCATCGGCAATCGCTTTGAGCCACTCGCTTTCGTCACGGTCGCAACTGACACCCAGTATCTCCAAACGCCCCGCAGGGTGGTAGGAGGTGTACAACTCTTTGAGCACAGGTAACAGGCGACGGCACGGACCGCACCACGATGCCCAAAAGTCCACCAGCACATAGTCGGCAGTACCTATCACTTGGCTGAGTGCCAAAGGTTCGCCATCGGGTTGCAATGCCACAATGTCCGTATAGGCGTGCCCGGGGGCACCCATCAGTTCTGCCTGAAATGCTTTGTAGTACTCTTGCATGGACTCCGCTTGCAGACGCTCCTCCGGCATAGCATGGAAGAGTTCTTCCTTCTGGTCGGTAGAGAGCATGTAAAAGAGAGCGTACACAATGGAGTCGGAGGTGGTGTCGCCAAGGTTCTCCATCAACAAACCATAACTCTCGTCCACAAAAGCCGTAACTATTGAATCCGCCACGGTCTCCGATATATCCTTTTGCAGTTGTGCAACTACAGAGTCGCTCAATTCTTGGTATTGCTCATACGCCGTCTTGGTGTGACGGGGAGAGCATGCTACCATACACAGCCCCACTAATACGGGGATAACAAGCCGTTTCATATCAGTTCGCAGCAGTAGCCAGCGGGGCGGCTTGTGTGTAAACGCGTGCAGCCAACTCCTGGTCCAGTTGGTACATGCCATAG
Source organism: uncultured Bacteroidales bacterium (assembly GCA_934725535.1). GTDB lineage: Bacteria > Bacteroidota > Bacteroidia > Bacteroidales > Paludibacteraceae > Colicola. The sequence goes on from CAKVBV010000051.1 coordinate 6,044, forward strand.
CCGTTGCCATTGAGCATACGCAGTTTTTGGATAATGTCCGTGGCATTCTCCTCTTCCTCCACTTGCTCGTCAATGAACCACTGCAGACGGCTCTGCGAAGCAAAGTCTTTCTCCTCTACGGCAATAGCCATCAGGTTGTTAATCAGCGAGGTAACCTTTTCCTCGTGCTTCAGCGTGTGCTCAAAAGCAGCCAACGGGGAAGCCCATTCGGTGTCCACGGCATCAATGGCACGGAGCAACACACGACCGCCACGCGATTGGAGGTAGTTGATGAAGATTTGTGCATGGTCTTGCTCCTCCTTGAATTGGATAGCGAACCAGTTAGCCATACCCGTATAACCTGCGTTATGGCAGTACGACGACATACTCAGATAGAGATAAGCCGACCACATCTCGGCATTGATTTGGGCGTTGATAGCCTCTTCTAAACGTTTGGAAATCATAATGTTTGTTGGTTTAATGGGTTTATATTCCGAGTGCTTAGGTCAGCATCGTTGCCCCTGCACACTCCTGTTCCAGATTAGCCACAAAAACCATACCAATCAGCCCTGTTACAGGCAAACCGATACGGATTATTTACTTCCACAGGGCTTTGAGTGCTTTGTTGGGTTGTCCTTGCGAGGTGAAGGCTCCCATGTTGTAGGCTCCCCAGCCGAGTGTGAGATACTCTTTGGGTCGCCAGTTGTTATACACCTGCGGCTCCCAATAGAAGATACCTTTCATATAGGGTAGGGAATCAATGCGTTGGCGCATGTCTTCAATCACCTTGACGGCAGTGGCTTCTTGGGCAGCGAGAGTACCAATCTCCGCTATCATGATGGGACAACGGAACTCGTTGTACAGGCGTGTTATGTTTTGGGCTGCCAGTTGGTTGGTCTCCTGCCAGTCTTTGCCGGTCCACTCTTTCATCATGGGGTAGTGACTGAGCCCTATCATGTCGAACTTGCCACCGTTTTGCCGCAGTTTGCGGAAGAACCAGTTGTTGTCTTCGTAGGCATTGTCAATATGCACAATCACGGCAGCGTCTGGGAATATCTGCTTGCACGCATCGTAGCCTGCCGTAGTGAGTTGGGCATAGTTCTTCCAGCCGTTGGGCAGGTCGCCTTTGTCATTCCACAGGCGTCCGGTGTCCCAGAGCATACCGCAACGGGTCTCGTTGCCGACTTGTATCCATTCGGGCGTGACACCCGCATTGCGCAGGGCGGTAAGCACCTCGGTCGTGTGGTCGGTAACGGCTTGTGTGAGTTGCGCAAGGTCGTAGTCCTTCCATGCTTCGGGGGTGTTTTGTTTGCTTGGGTCTGCGAAATAGTCAGAGTAATGGAAGTCTATCATAATTCGCAACTTCAGGTCGGCAGCACGTTTTGCCTTGACCAATACATCGGGCAGGTTGCACCAGCCTGTGCTGTGGTTGACCCATACACGCAGGCGGACGCTGTTCATGCCGTTGTCGCGCAACAGACGCATACACTCGGTGGCGTTGCCAAGGCTGTCGTAGAACAATACCCCGTCACTCTCCTGCTCCGTGAGCCATGAGATGTCCGCCCCTTTGGCATAACTGCCTACGGGTGCAGGGGTGTAGGGGTCTTCGTTTGTGGGGGTGTTGCACCCGCTACAGGCTAAAAGCCCGATTGCCATTAATGCTAATACTGCTTTCTTCATTTCTGCTTATTTTTACGTGAATAGTCTCACCCATATAGGTGCGTTCAAACTCTATGGTGTTGTCGTCGCTGCGGACAGGGATATAGTCGCCGTACATCAGTGCCATATTCCCACGGCGCAGGTCTATCAGTTGCTTCACCTGCTCGCGGAAGTCCTGTTCTTGCATACTCAGCCCGTCGAAGCGCATCCAATGGCGGTTGTCGGGGTCATTGCCGCCCACTTCGGCGTATTCGTCGCCCTGATAGATACACGGCACACCCGGGATCGTGAGGTTGAGCATCTCCAATCGCAAGGCGCGGCGGTATGCTTCACAGGCAAGGCTCTCGCGTTCCTCTTCGGGCGTGTCGTTGGGCAGCAAGCCTACCTCACGTGTCCAACCTTCCAACTTGCCGTCTTCCCAGAAGTGAATACCTCCGCCTGCCAATGACGCAAAGCGCACTTGGTCGTGGTTGCCTGATATACAGCCCATTGTATGGTGCGCCCCATAGGTAGCCATCGACTCGCGCACTACACGGTCGATGTCGCTCATCTTGCCGTCGTTGCACAGCGCGTGAATGGCTGTGAAATAGACATTGAAGTCGAATTGTGCGTTCAGCATGCCGCTTTTGACATACGTGTTGATGAGTTCGGGTGAGCCATACGTCTCGCCAATCATCCAGATGTGCCTGTCGGGGAAGCGGGTCTTCATCTTGTGCGTCAGCGTACGCCAATAGCACTCGGGTATATGTTTGCAGGCATCGTGGCGGAAACCGTCAAACTCAAAGTTCGCAAGCCAATAGAGTGCCGAGTCGGTCATGGGCATATACACGTCTTCGCGCTCCAAATCGAGGGTGGGGATATGCACATCAAACCACGTAGTGAGACGTGCATCGTCCCACAACTCGAAGTTGCGTCGTCCGTCCGGCAGGATACTGTCGGTGTGCCATGTCGGGTGCTCCTTATACACCGGCGACTCGATATGCAGGTGGTTCGCCACATAGTCCAGCACCACATTGATGCCATGTGCATGGGCGGTTGCCAGCATGTCGTGCAACTCGTCCGCCGTGCCGAAACGCTTGTCAATCACCGTGGTATAGATAGGCCAATAGCCATGGTACCCTGAGAAACGGGTGTAGGTCTTGGTCGGGTCGTATTTGTTGGGTTTTGGGAACGGGTACCTGCCCCATGCGTCCCATGGGTTCTGCGTGATAGGCGAAATCCATATCGTGGTGATACCGAGGTCATCGAAGAAGCCTTCCTCTATCTTCTGCTGAATACCCTTGATGTCACCGCCTTGATAATCAACTATATCCAGCACTTCGGGGCTGTTCATCTTCCAATCATTGTCCTTGTTGCCGTTGTGGAAACGGTCAATCATCAGCGAGTACAGCACCTGTGCCTGGTCGTCGTGACGGGTCAGTTGCTCGACATCCGTCACAGGTTTTCCGTCCTGCAACGGCACCAATATATCGTTGAGCATCTTGCCGTCCGCCGCTGCATACACACGCAGGAAACTGCGTCCTGTGGACTGACGGCACTCCTTGGGCAGGCGGATGGTAGCCACCTCGTCGCCCTCGCCGAACTCTACCGCGTCCGCACCTATATATATATCCTGCCAAAACGCACGCCATTGAATACGCGCCTCACTCATTGCGCATTGCGCATTGCGTATGGTGCATTGTATGGTCGAGTCCGTGCACCCTACCGTCACCAAGCCTTGCATAGCCTCCAAACGGGGTAGGATAGGGATGTCGTATTGCTCCTTGTCGTTCACCCGCACGCTCAGCACCGACAAGGTGTTGTCGCCCGCAAGGTCCAACTCGCCATTGCCTGCGTTGCGCACCTCATAACTCGGCTCGGTGATATAGGTTATTGCGTCCTCTGCACTTGTTTGCGGCAGGTAATCAGTCAGATACAAGTGCGTCGTGCTGCCTGTAAAGTGAATAGGCATAATGGGGTTTTGCGTAGCAGCGTTCTTGTCCTCCACGTTGTGGCTCTTTTTTTGTGTCGCACTACAACCGACCATACAGGTCATCCATCCTGCCATTGTTATCATTATGAGACCCGATAACAAGGCGTGTTGTGTGTTTCTTTTCATTATTCTATAATTTTATACAATCAAACATCGTGGCAAAGTTACATAAAATATGGGGATTACACAATATGCGTGTGCAATTTGTGATTAGTTTGTTGTTGCAATCGTTTCTTGGCGACAGTTCGACGATGTCTTGACGATATTTTGACGAGATATTGACGACGCGAGCCGCGTCGTCCCCCATCCACCCGCTATCCTCTCGTTAATCACATACTAATCACATACTAATCACATACTAATCACATACTAATCTCATACACTTAACCCGATGAAGGTACGTGGTGTTGCGGGGTGAAGAGGGCGGAATTGAAGGTAGGGTGGAGTAGAATCAAGTGGCAGGTCGTGCCGGTATTTATGAATATACAATGCGGTTTTCGTGAAAATGCAATATGGATATTGCAAAAATGAGAAAAAAGTAGTAACTTTGCGGCGCGAAAAAGTTTGGCTTATGTTAGAGGCTTTTAGGAAGACACACGACTATCTGGTGGAGCACGTGCACGTGCCCATCCGGCGTATGCTGATGGATGAAATCAATTGGAACGACCGGTTGATTGCCATCAAAGGCGGTCGGGGTGCGGGGAAGACGGATTTTCTGCTGAATTACGTGAAGGAGACCCGCGAGAAAGACCCCGAACTTGCCAAACATATGCTGTATATCAATCTCAACGACTTCTATTTCACGGAGCACTCGATTGTGGAGTTTGCGGGGGAGTTCGTGCGCGAGGGGGGGAAGGTGCTGCTGATAGACCAGGCGTTCAAGTACCCCGATTGGTCGCGCGAACTGGCGATGTGCTTCTACCAGTATCCGAAGTTGCGTATTGTGTTTGCGGCATCGCCCGTGATGCGTCTGATAGAAGACAACCGCGATATAGGGGCGTCGGTGCACCTGTACAACCTGCGGGGTTTCTCGTTCAGGGAGTATCTGAATGTGACATTGGGGCTGAACCTGTGTGCGCATACGTTGGAGGACATACTGCAGAACCACGTAGAGATAGCCCAAGAGGTGTGCAAACAGGTGCACCCGATGGAGCATTTCGGCAACTATCTGCACCATGGGTACTATCCGCTGTTTTTGGAGCCGCACGACTTCTCGGAGAGCCTGCTGAAGATGATGAATATGGTGTTGGAAGTGGATGTGCTGCTAATTAAACAGATAGATGTGGGTTCGCTGAGCAAACTGCGCAAGTTGCTGTATATCATGCTGCAAGAGACGCCGTGTCCGCTGAACGTGACCAATCTGTCGCAGGCGATAGACTGTTCGCGCAGCACAACGATGAACTATATCAAGTACCTGAAGGACGCGCGACTGCTGAACCTGCTGTATCAGGAGGACCGGCAGTATCCGCTGAAGCCGCGGAAGGTGTATATGCAGAACACGAACCTGTGCTACGCCATCTCGACGCGCGAGCCCGATGCGAAGACGTTGGCAGAGACGTTCTTCTACACCTCCCTGCACGGCAACCACAAGATAAACGCCACGGACAGGAGTGCGATGTTTATCATCGACGGCAAGTACTATATGGACGCCTACGCGAGTGCGCCGGAGAAAAGCGGCATACGGCATTGCGCCATAGCGGATATAGAAACGGGCGAGGGCAAGAATATACCGATGTGGATGTTCGGGTTTTTGTACTAAAAGAAGACCTCCCCCGACCCCTCCTTCAAAGGAGGGGAGGAGGACAGGGATTAGGGGGTAGAGATTAGGGGTTAGAGGTTAGAGAATAAGGTATTAGAAATATATAAGGTATTAGTAAAATGAAAGAGAAAAAGTTTATTACATGTGATGGTAACGCTGCTGCGGCGCATATCGCGTATATGTTTACCGAGGTGGCGGCTATCTATCCTATCACGCCGAGTTCGCCTATGGCAGAGAACGTAGACGAGTGGGCTGCTGCCGGGCGTAAGAACATGTTCGGCGAGACGGTGATGGTTCAGGAGATGCAATCGGAGGGCGGTGCTGCCGGTGCAGTACACGGTGCGCTCAATGCAGGTGCGCTGACCACTACGTTTACTGCTTCGCAGGGTCTGTTGCTTATGATTCCGAACATGTACAAGATTGCGGGCGAATTGATTCCTACCGTCTTCCACGTATCGGCTCGTACATTGGCAAGCCACGTGCTTTGTATCTTTGGCGACCACCAGGACGTGATGGCTTGCCGTCAGACCGGTTTCGCTATGCTCGCCGAGGGCAGCGTACAGGAGGTGATGGACCTCGCCGGTGTGGCTCACCTCTCTACTATCAAGAGCCGTGTGCCGTTCCTTAACTTCTTCGACGGCTTCCGTACCAGCCACGAGTATCAGAAGATTGAGGTGGTGGATATGGAAGACCTCCGTCCGCTGGTGGATATGGAGGCACTGCAGGAGTTCCGCGAGCGTGCGTTGAGTCCTATGCACCCTGTTATGAAAGGTATGGCAGAGAACCCCGATGTATTCTTCACACACCGCGAGAGTTGCAACTCATACTATGACGCTGTGGCTGACATCGTGAGCGACTATATGGACAAGGTTTCGGAGATTACCGGCCGCAAATACCGTCCGTTCAACTACTACGGTGCCGCTGATGCCGAGAACATCATCATCTGCATGGGTTCGGCTTGCGAGGCTATCCGCGAGGTGATTGACTACGAGGCTGCCAAGGGCAACAACAAGTTGGGTATGATCAACGTACACCTCTATCGTCCGTTCAGCCTGAAATACCTCAAAGAGGCACTGCCCGCTTCGGTAAAACGTATCTGCGTGCTCGACCGTACCAAGGAGCCGGGTGCCAACGGCGAACCGCTTTACCTCGATGTAAAAGACGCTCTTGACGAACTCGGATTGAACAATATCCTCGTTGTCGGCGGTCGCTACGGTTTGGGTTCCAACGATACCACGCCTGCACAGATGCTGGCTGTTTACGAGAACCTTGCTCTGCCGTGCCCGAAGAACCACTTCACCGTAGGTATCAACGACGATGTTACCTTCACTTCGCTCCCCGTCGGTGAGGAAATCGCTATGGGCGGCAAGGGTATGTTCCAGGCCAAGTTCTACGGCTTGGGTGCTGACGGTACCGTGGGTGCCAACAAGAACTCGGTGAAGATCATCGGTGATACCACCGACAAATACTGCCAGGCATACTTCTCTTACGACTCGAAGAAATCGGGCGGTTTCACCTGCTCGCACCTCCGTTTCGGCGACGAACCTATCCATTCCACCTACCTCGTTACCACGCCTAACTTTGTGGCTTGCCACGTACAGGCATACCTTCACATGTACGATGTTACACGCGGTCTGCAGAAGGGCGGTACCTTCCTCTTGAATACTATCTGGGAGGGCGAAGAGTTGGCTAAGAACCTGCCGAACAAAGTGAAGAAATACTTCGCCGACAACGATATCAAGGTGTATTACATTAACGCTACCAAGATTGCGCAGGAGATTGGTCTGGGCAACCGTACCAACACTATCCTCCAATCGGCATTCTTCCGTATTACGGGTGTTATCCCTGTAGAGAAAGCCGTTGAGGAGATGAAGCACTTCATCGTGAAGTCGTATGGCAAGAAGGGCGAGGATGTGGTCAACAAGAACTATGCAGCCGTGGATCGCGGCGGTGAGTACCACCTGCTCGACATCGACCCCGCTTGGTCGAACTTGGACGTTAATGCCGACGTGGTCAAACCGACCGACGGCGACGATTTCATCAACAACGTGGTTCGTCCTATCAATGGTCAGGACGGCGACTTGCTGCCTGTTTCCGCATTCAAGGGTATCGAAGACGGTACATGGCCGTCGGGTACCGCCAAGTACGAGAAACGCGGTGTATCGGCTTTCGTACCGGTTTGGAATGCAGACAACTGTATCGAGTGCAACAAGTGTGCGTATGTCTGCCCTCACGCTTGCATCCGTCCGTTTGTGGCTGATGACGAGGAAGTCAAAGGTATCAACGGTGCAACGCGCGAGATGAAAGCACCTGCTGCTCTCAAGGGTATGCATTTCCGTATGCAGGTAGGCGTTATGGACTGCCTCGGCTGCGGCAACTGCGTCGATGTCTGCCCGGGTAATCCGAAACTCGGCAAAGCCCTCACTATGGTTCCGCTCGAGGGACAGGAGGCTGAGGCTGCCAACTGGAACTACTGCGTGGAGAACGTCAAGAGCAAGCAACATCTCGTTGATATCCAGTCGAATGTCAAGAACTCGCAGTTCGCTACTCCGCTGTTTGAGTTCTCGGGCGCATGCTCTGGTTGCGGTGAGACGCCTTACTTGAAACTCATCAGCCAACTCTTCGGCGACCGTGAGATTGCGGCTAACGCTACGGGTTGTACTTCTATCTACTCGGGTTCCGTACCTTCCACTCCTTATACCACCAATGACAAAGGACACGGTCCGGCATGGTCGAACTCGCTGTTCGAGGACTTCTGCGAGTACGGTCTCGGTATGCAGATTGCACACCGCAAGATGCGCGAGCGTCTGGCTTCGCTGATGACTAAGGCGCAAGAGTGCACCTGCTGCTCCGACGAACTGAAGGCTATGTTCAAGGAATGGCTTGAGAACCAGCAGAGTGCAGAGGTTACCAAACGTCTCTACGAGCCTATGGTGGCTGCTATGGAGGCGTGCGGTTGCGACACCTGCAAGGAGATTCTCAAATACAAAGACCATATCGTTAAACGCAGCCAGTGGATTATCGGTGGTGACGGTGCTTCCTATGACATCGGATACGGCGGACTCGACCACGTCATCGCTTCGGGTGAGGATGTCAATATCCTCGTACTCGATACCGAGGTGTACTCCAACACCGGCGGACAGGCTTCCAAATCGACGCCTCTCGGTGCGATTGCCAAGTTTGCCGCTATGGGGAAGCGCGTGCGCAAGAAAGACCTTGGTATGATTGCCACCACCTATGGTTATGTCTATGTGGCTCAAATCGCTATGGGTGCCGACCAGGCACAGACCCTCAAGGCTATCCGCGAGGCTGAGGCTTATCCCGGACCGTCGCTCATCATCGCTTACGCTCCGTGTATCAACCATGGTCTGAAAGCCGGTATGGGCAAGAGCCAGGCAGAGGAGGCGAAAGCCGTTGAATGTGGTTACTGGCACTTGTGGCGTTACAACCCCGAGTTGGAGAACGAGGGCAAGAATCCGTTCTCGCTCGATTCGAAGGAGCCGCAGTGGGATAAGTTCGAAGACTATCTGAAGGGCGAGGTACGTTTCGCTTCGGTGATGAAGCAGTACCCGACCGAGGCTGCCGACCTGTTCCGCGCTGCGCGCGACAACGCACAGTGGCGTTACCGCTCCTACCAGCGTATGCTCCAGACCACTTGGCAACCCTTCAACGAGGAGTCGGAAGACAAATCCACCCAGAGCAAGTAAGGCGTATGAAGACTTCCATTGTGGGATGATGCGTTCTGCGTCATCATTTCCCGCAAGGCTTTGTAAATCGAAATCTGCTGTCTGACTCTTTGTCGGACAGCAGATTTTACATATAAGAACCTTTGAAATGTTGTTTGCTACGGACCAATAGACCCTAATAAGTGAGTTTTGAAGGGGAATAGTGTATCTGTTATTGGCGGGTGATGTGGCGGTATATTGATATAAGTTGTCGGGCTATATGGGCGTTGTCTAATCCTGAGTCCTCAATATGGTGCCGCCCCAGTGTTTTGCCTTTGTATGCAAGGGATTCAGCTAATAGGTTGGCTATCTCCTGAGGGTCACGAGTGTGCGCAAGATAACAACCGTCAAGGTGTGCTATGCGCTCGGCGACATCGCCAACGTCCACCGATACAATCGGACAGCCGCACGCCATAGCCTCTTTGATGACCTGCGGACTGCCTTCCCGCTTGCTCGTAAGCAACAGGCAATCGGCAGCGCACATCAGGAGATTAACCTCGGAGCGGGAGTAGCCACGGAGTTCAACGAGACTCCCCCCTCCCCCCTCAGAGAGGGGGACATCTGCATTTAACACATCCATGGATTGTTGAGCAAGGGGTGCATCTTTTACCGCATTGTCAAAGGCTCCTGCAAAAAGGACAATGGGAGCGTCCTGTATATCGCTGAAAACACAGGTCTTGCGTTCTTTCCCGTTGCTTACGGTACAGGGGAGGTTGATTTGTGCCAACTGCCTGCGTGCTTCCTCACGGGTGAGCAGTTGGTCGTCCGTGAGGTTCACCCCGCAAGGGATAAGTGAATAGTTCGTGATACGGCACGCCTTGGTGGCAATATCCACATTGCGCTTGGAGACAAAGATATTCCATGCGGAAAGACGCATTGCCATACACGACAGGCGCAACACTCGGGGTTCGTTGATGTCGCTGCCGTGATAGGTGGTGACGAGAGGGACTCCCACCGTCCCCCCTTTCAATGAGGTGGAGGAAAGGCATACCAAGCGGGCAAGCCCCGCCAACAAGCCACTGAGACCGTAGTGGGCATGGATAAGGTCGGGGTGTATCTTCCGTATGGTACGGCATAGGTGCGGTATCTCCCGCAAATAGCCCCATAAGCCTTTCCGCTTGATGCCGAAACGCTCTACTTCAATACCCTCTTGCGCCAAAGCAGCCATCTGCTCCTCTATGAATGGGACAAAATGATTGCCTTTGTCCGATGCTACTATCAGTATCTTCATTGCCGGTTCTTTTGTTTTGCCGAGTGCAATTGTTTTTGTTTGGCTTCGAGAGCGTCTAAGAAGTGGAGTTCCACGGGCGAGAGTTGTTGCTGTATGCGGGTATGGAACTTATCGTATTCGGCATCGGCTTTTGCCTTTGCCACTTCTGCTGAAATCTTTCCTGCATGGGTAAGCAGTTGCTTGCCTGACAATTTGAGGAAATCATCCAGTTTCCGAATCCAATCGCTCATATACATCGGAGTATGATTTTGCGCCTGCAATTCGGCAAAGTCCAAGTAGAGACTCACTATCCGATTGAGGGTGTCCAACTCTTCCATAGTCAGATAATTCTTTGCGACCTCGGCATCGTGCCGTTGGGGTATTGCCCCCGTCCAAGATGTAAGTCCCATAAAATCTTTGTCCGCATCGGCACGCGCATATATCAACTCGGCAGCGGTATGTCCGTGAGCCGAGAAGTGCATTTTGTTTTGCACCGTTTGGAAGAACCGTTGTGTGGTCTCGGAACGAGGGTCATAGTCTATGCTGAGAGCGTATATCTCCAATATCTTGCGATAAAAGACCTTTTCCGAAGAACGTATGTCCCGTATGCGCGACAATAGTTCATCAAAATAGTTGCCATTGCCCGCGTTCTTGAGCAAGTCATCATTGAGCGCAAAACCTTTTATCAGATACTCACGCAGGACAGATGTCGCCCATTGGCGAAATTGCACACCACGAAGAGAATTAACCCGATAGCCCACGGAGATAATCATATCAAGGTTGTAGAAAGCCATTGTGCGTTCCACTTGCCGTTCCCCCTCTGTTTGAACTGTTGCAAAAAACGCAACAGTTGAATCCGCCTGCAGTTCCGCAACCTCCAAGATGTTTTTGATATGGCGCGAGATGGTGGATTTGTTGCGCAGAAAGAGTTCTGCCATTTGGTCAAGTGTAAGCCAAACAGTCTCATGCTGCAAGCGCACCTCTATCCGACTGGTGCCATTGGCGGTCTGATAAAGCAGTATTTGCCCTTTGTCGTCCATCTGATTATCTAATTTTTATCTAATATATAACGTGAGTTCGATATAAGTGAAGTTGTTTTTAGTCAGAAGAGAGAGAGTTGTTGTGAGTTTTCAAATTGGAGATT